>JAKSBM010000151.1 GCA_022361135.1 Desulfobacterales bacterium
TCCCCACGAAGACGAAACCCCCATGTTGGTGGGCTGGGGCTGGAACGGCATGGAAAGTCATCAGATGCCCCGGGCTCCCCTGGTCCTGAAGGCCATATCCAAGGATCCCCAACGGACCTTGGTGGTGGTGGATCCCCGGAAAAGCGAGACCGCTGCCCTGGCCGATATCCACCTGGCCCTGCGGCCGGGCACCGATGCCCTGCTCATGAAGGCCATGATCGCCCTGATCCTGGAACGGGGCTGGGAGGACCGGGACTATCTGGATGCCCATGTGGCGGAATTTGACACCATCCGTCCCTGGTTTGAAAATTTTGATATCCGGGCGGCCCTGGAGGTGTGTGAGCTGGAGTACGGGGATGTGGAAAATCTCTGCCGGAAAATGACGGAAACGGTTTGGTCCATTCATCCGGACCTGGGCATCTACATGGGCCGCCATTCGGCCTTGAATTCCTATTTCATGATGATCCTGGGATCGGTGTGCGGGATTTTTGGAAAGCCCGGGGGGAATATCGTGGCCGGCATGGTCATGCCCTTGGGCCGCCACGCCGATGAGCGAAACCCCAAAAACTGGCGCACCGTGGCCACGGATCTGCCCCCGGCCGCGGCCGGGTCCTATCCCCCGGCCGTCCTGCCCGAGGAAATCCTCACCCCGGGCCCGGATCGGGTCCGGGCGGTTCTGGTTTCCGCCACCAATCCCCTGCGGGCCTATCCCGACACCACGGCCTACGAGGCGGCCTTTGATAAACTCGACCTTTTGGTGGTCAATGACATTGTCATGAGCGAAACCGCCCGCATGGCCCACTACGTTTTGCCCTGCCGCACCTATTATGAAGCCTGGGACGGCACCTTCTTTCCATGGAATTGGCCCGGGGTCTATTTCCAAATGCGCCGCCCCCTGGTGACGCCCCCCGGGGAATGCCTGGAATCATCCCAGATTTTCACCCGACTGGCCCGGCGCATGGGGATTTTGCCGGAAATCCCCGATGGGGTGAAGGCGGCGGCCCGGACCGCCGTGGCCGCCGAGGACGGGGATGCCGAACAGGCCGCCGCCGCCCGTTTGGCCTTTGGGGGAGAGCTCATCACCTGGGCCGGCAAGGCGCCCGATGTCTTTAAAAAGATGGTCTTTGTCCTGGCCGAAACCCTGGGGGAAGAATGGGATTCCGCGGCCAAGGCCGCCCTCTGGGGCATGCTCATGACTGCGCCGGAGTCCTTCCGGGAAAATGCCGCCCGGGTTGGATTTAAACCGGGGCTGGACCAGGGTGAAAGGATTTTCCAGGCCGTCATGGAAAAGGAACAGGGGCTCTGGGTGGGCCAATGCGACCGGGACAACCCCATGGCCGGGATTACAACCCCCTCGGGGAAGATTGAGCTCCACATCCCGGAGTTGGCGGACACGGCCCAAGCCCTGGACGGGAGGTCCGAGGAACGGGATCTGGCACTGCCCCATGATTTCCCCCTTATCCTCAATGCCGGCCGCCACACCCGCCACAATGCCAATACCCTCATGCGGAATCCGGCATGGAACTCGGGCCGCCGGGCCTGCACCGTGGCCGTTCATCCAAAGACTGCAGCCGAGTTGGGCCTGGACGACGGGGCCCGGGTCAAGGTAACCACGGCCGCAGGGTCGGAAACCGGGGAGTTGGAAGTGGGGGAGGATGTCCGTCCCGGCACCGTTCTCATTCCCCATGGCTTTGGCTTGAATTACCAGGGCGAGGTCTTTGGCATGAATGTGAATCGGTTGACCCGGAATACCCACCGGGATTTCCTGGGCACCCCCATCCATCGCTATGTGCCCTGCCGGGTGGAGGCCCTCTAGGGCAGATCGTTTACGACGGGTCCATGGGAAATGTCCGGGACGGGCCTCCATGGTTCGGGGTGGCCGTGCCTGCATTCGGGATTGGGATTTCGGGGCGGGCATGGTTGACCCCATGGGTCGGGTTGGGTAGAATTTTAAATGAATTCAATCCAATGGAGGCACCATGGAATATTCCGAATCCCGGGAACGGAGGAAGATCCTCCAGGGCCATGTGGCCCATTCCACCAAATGGGTACTTCTCTCCACCCTGGTTCTTCAGTTCATCTATGCCCATTATTTTATCCAGGACAACTGGGAAATGGATCGAGGGCTTTTGCTCTGGAACCTGGCCCAGCTCATGGCCCTGTGCCTGGGGCTGGGCTGCGGGCTGGCGGGAATCCGATCCCGGAGACTGGGGTGGGTCTGGTGGGCCTGCGGCGTCGGGGTGGGGCTGTGCTGGACCCTTTCCGCCCACAATGCCATCCACAATTGGAACCAATTTCATGCGGCCGGCAAGCTCCTCACCCTGGGGATGTTTGCCGTGATCATCGGTTGGTATTCCCATCTGCCGCTTTTGCTCTGTGCCCTGGTGCCCATCCTCTACGGCCTGGTCCACATCCACATCCTCCACGATGCCCGGGATGGGTTGGATACCACCATCTCCCTGGTGAAGTTTCCCTTCCTGGTTCTCATGAGTCTCTATACCCTGAGGAAGTGGTTTAAATTCGGGGTGGATACCTACCTGGAAAGCCTGGAATTGAACCAGCGCTTGGAGGAGATGAGCCGGGTGGACGAGCTCACCCGGGTGAAGAACCGCCGGGGCTTCAACGAAGCCTTTTCCCATGGGGTGAACCTGGCCCGGCGGCTGAATCAACCCCTGACCCTGGTCCTCATGGACATCGACTTTTTCAAGCAATACAACGATAGTTTGGGCCATCCGGCCGGGGATGATTGTTTGAAGAAGGTGGCCTGGACGGTCTCCGGGCAGATTCGCCGGGCCGTGGATCTCTTTGCCCGTGTGGGGGGCGAAGAGTTTGCCCTGGTGCTCCCCGGCACCACTCCGGACCAGGCCGTGGAGCTGGTGAATCACATCCGCCATGCCCTGGACCGGACCGATATCTCCCACCCCGATTCCCGGGTGTCCGACCGGGTGACTTTGTCCATGGGCATTGCCGGTCTGGAGCGTGGAGAGGATGAGCAGGCCCTCTACGAAAGGGCCGACCAGGCCCTTTACCAGGCCAAAACCGGGGGGCGGAATCGGTATCAAATCCATGGGGACTGAGAGGAACGTCTTCCTCCCAACCTTGTGTGTTCTTTATCTCCCATTCGGGGATGCAAATTCTTAAAATTTTTTTGAAGGCTTTTGGGGAGAGATTGGGCTATGGGGAAGTGCCTTTTAGACCGGGTTTATTCCACCTCCGCCGGAATGGGTAATATGGACATTTTGGGGTGGGGGATTGTTGTGCCTTTCACCCGGCGATGACTGGGGAGAGGAATATTCCACTGCTATCACCTGATCCTCCGGGTTCTATTTCCCTCCATTGCGGGGGGAGGTTTTTGTGCCGGGCCAATGCCCGGCAGCGGCGCTATTGGATATACTGGGTGCGGTAGCTGATCCGGCCCTGGTGGTAGGTGTAGACCCGGAAGGCGGCCTGTCGGCCGAAGCGGCTGGAAACCGGCGGGGCCACGTAGAGGGGGATGTCCCCCAGCCAATGCTGTTCATCCTGGTGGAAGTGGCCGGCAAATACGGCCTTGACCGAATAGCGATTGAGCAGGGCAATCCATTTTTCCCGGGTGGTTTTATCCCATCCCGACCGGAGCTTTCCCTTGCGCAATTTTCCCACGCAGGGGGTGTGGTGGAAGAGGAGGACCGGGGTCTTGCCGGCGGCCTTGAGTCGTTTTTCCACTTGGGCCATGGGGTCGTACCCTTCCATTTCAAAGCCCTTGGCCAGGGGCTCGGTGTAGGCAAAGAGGAAAATCACATCCCGGTAACGGACCTCCTGGATCAGGGGGCCGTACTGGGCTTCATAGGCCTGGGCCGTGGGCTGGACGTTCTTGGCCCGGATGTCGTTGTTGCCGGAAATATAATGGAGGGGATATTTGACTTTGCCGAGGATGGCCTTGCCCCGGGAGACGATTTCAGGTTCAAGGATTTTTTCTTCGGTGATGTCCCCGGTGTGGACCACGCAGTGGATATCCATGCGGAGGCGGTTGACGGCGGAGACGATTTTTTCAGTGCGCTGGTCATGGTCCAGAACCCCCATGTGGGTATCGGTGATCTGGACAAAGGAAAGGGGGTGGGATTCCGCCCGGACAGACGTTGACAGGGCCACGGAGGCGAGGACCGCAATGACTGCCAGGCAGAGTTGAATCCCTGGATAGCTTAATTTTTTTAACATGGCATGGACCGGGGCACCCCCCATGGGGTGCCCCGTATCTATTGGAACCCCTGGCTATACGGCCTGGAGGTTTAGTGCAGGTTCTCCGTAGTGGTGAACATTTTCGGGTTCGGCATGGAAACCGGGCAGGGTTCGCATGGGAACCGGGGCGGAGAGGAGGCGACCATCCGAGGTCACTTCACCGATTTCCGTCACAATGTGGTCGATGAACTCCAGGCTCACCAGGTCGTGGGAGTGGGTGGTCATGGAAAAATCCATGGTCCCGATGTGGGCCTCTTCCTGTTCCTGGAAAATGTTCTGATCCACCGAAGGCCTGTGGGAGTAGTGCAGGGTATTGGCAAAGAGGTGGATATTGATGCCGTTGAGGCGGCAAAGGCTTACGGCACCGGCCGTACCAATGGGGGCCACGATTTTGTGATCCGAGGTAATGGTCATGGCGCCCACGAACATCTTGGTGGCCCCTTCAATGTGGTGGCTCAGGTTATGGGCCGGGGTAACCATGTGTTCGATGTCGGATTTTCTCAGGGCCTGGACGGTCTGCCGGGTTCTTTCGGCATTGTGGTCCAGGATAATGACCTTGAACTGACGGCCCAGTTTTTCCTTGGCCTGGATCAGGATATTGGTGATCACGGTGCTGGGGGAATGGACAATCACAACGTCCCGGTTCTGGATGTAGGCCAGTCCGTTTTCGGTGACCTGGGCGGCATTCCGTTTGAACTGGTGGATGCGTTCCCGCAGGCAGGTGATGGTTTCCTGGCGGACGTCTTCCACGTCCATTTCCGGTCTGACCCGGTTTTCCATTTCCATCTCAAAATAATCCAGCAGATGCTTCAGCGGCGCAATATTGGGCTGGGACTTTTTTAAGGCTTCGGAAAGTTCCGTGTAGAGGGAGTCCATTTCCTCCCGGGTACACTTGAGCTGTCTGATGGATTCAATGAAGGCATTCAGTGAAACAATGGTCATCCTGGCGATACCCTGGACATCACTGAGATCCCGGAGCAGTTTGTACATGGTTTCTTTATTCTTCTGATTCATAACGACACCCATAAAAAAAGACTTAAAAAGATTGATGCAATGGTTAAGGTAATCAAGGTTATTACAGCACTGGCTTTCATGAATTCCAGAAAGCTGATGTGCACTTTGGATTGTTTGGCAATGCCCACGGAAACGATGTTGGCCGAGGCACCGATCATGGTCATGTTCCCGCCGAAGCAGGCCCCCAGGCTCAAGGCCCACCAGAGAATATCGTTGGGGATGGGCGTGGCTTCCAGCATGAGGCGGACAATGGGGATCATGGTGATGGTAAAGGGGATGTTATCCAGGAAGCCGGATACGATTCCCGACACCCAGAGGACCGTGAGGACCATGACATAGGGGTTGTCCCCGATGCGCAGGAAAACGTTGCGGGCCACCCATTCGATGACGCCCTTGTGTTCCAGGACCCCCACCAGGATGAAGAGGCCGGCAAAGAAGAGCAGGGTACTCCATTCCACTTCCTCCAGCATGTATTCCACATCCACATCGGAGATGGTGAACAGGACCATGGCGATGAACACCGCCACCACACCGGGGGAGATCTTGGTAATGGTCTGGGTCACAAAGAGGAGGATGGCCGCAGCCAGGCATCCCAACCCTTTGACCATCAGTTTTTTGTCCACCCGGGTGTTCAGGAACTCAATGCGGATTTTTTCCAGCAGGAGTTGAACGCTGAATAGTTTGGCCAGGTTGGTATCAATGGCCTTGAACTTGTCCCGGTTGGTGAACCAGATGAACCCCAGGGCCGCCACAAAGGAGATGATCACCGGAATGGTCAGGTTTATGAGGAACTGGTTAAAGGTCAGTCCCACCTTGGAGCCGATGATGATATTGGGCGGATCCCCGATGAGGGTTGCCGTCCCGCCGATGTTGGAGATCACCGCCTGGGAGATCACGTAAATTTTGGGGTCCAGTCCCATGCCCCGGGTCAGTTCAATGATGATGGGGATGATGATGAGGACCGTGGTAACATTGTCCAGAAAAGCCGACAAAACAGCGGTGACAATGGAGAATAAAACCAGAATTTTCAGCGGGCTGCCCTTGGTCAAGGCGGCGATCTTTACCGAGAGGATGGAAAAGATGCCCGATTTCCTGAGTACGGCCACGATGGACATCATGCCCAAAAGCAGCATGATGGTCTCAAAATCGATCATGGCGGCGGCTTCGTGTTCCCCCACAACGTGGAGGATCAGGAGAACCATAACCCCCAGGAGAGCGGACACAGCTTTATTCACCAGCTCGAATGTGATCGCGGCGTAAACGACCAGGAAAACGATGACAGGTACCAATGCACCTTCCATAAGATATTCCTTGTAAAAAATCAGTTCTTAAATCGTCGTCTCGGACCTTGGCTTTGGCTATCGGAGGGAGATGGCGGTTCTTCTACGTCAATTAATAGGGCGGCGTTTTAACACAAAAAAAAAGGGCTTACAACAGGAAATTTTTCATTGGAAAAATTAATATTTCGTAATTTAAAAAATCGTTATAACTACCTGAAAATATATAAAATATAACCGTTAAAATTTTTTTAACGAAATTGCGAAATGGTTCGAGAATTTAAAATGATTCGCCGGGTGAAACAGGGGGCGGCCCGGGGAAATTTTCCATACTGGGACCGGGTTAGGCAAATTCTGAACAGGTGACGGATGGTGGAACTGCCGAATGAACGGTCTGGCCGTGGGGTGGGGCGCCCCTTGTTTTATTTGGATACCGGAATTGCCGTGGTCTTATTTTACGGCAGGTTTTACGGCAGGTTTGGAAAGGGGGGATGGGATTGAGGGGCCGGCCCCCCTTCTTTTTTGATGGGGAAGATTGGTTTCCTATTGAATCCGGTATTTTTTCATTTTGTTGAATAGGGTTCTGCGGTTGATGCCCAGGGCTTGGGCTGCCAATTTTTTCTTCCCCTGGTGGGTGGTGAGGGCCTTTTGAATGAGCTCCCGTTCAAAGGTTTCCACCTCTTCTTTTAGGGGACGTTGGGCCCGGATCGGGGAAGGATCCGGGGCAATGCCCCCGCTGTGCTTGAGGAAGCTGATGGTGTTCAGGGTGATGTATTGTTTCACCGAGTTGAGCAACTCCCGGACATTGCCGGGCCAATCATAGGTGGAAAAGGTCTCCACCACCTTGGCCGGGATATAGGCGGACGGGAAATCCTGGAGCTCCATGAAGTGGTCCATGAGCAGGGGGATGTCCTCCTTGCGTTCCCTCAGGGGGGGGATTTGTACGGGAATCACCCCGATGCGGTAGAAAAAATCCAACCGGATTTTTCCCTGGTTCACCAGGGCTTCCATGTCCCGGTTGGTGGCGGCAATGATGCGGA
>JAKSBM010000418.1 GCA_022361135.1 Desulfobacterales bacterium
CCCCAAAAGGGCCAATGGCGGGTCAAAATTTACGACTCCCATGGATTGCCCGGGTTGGGCGAAATGGCTTCCCCCCATCTGCGGGGTTGCGGAATGGCCGGCGGAAAAGCATGGCAGGGGACCCATGGGGATTTCCAAAAAGATGGATCGGGTGTTAGGGGGGCCCACAGCTTCGGAACGAATGGGACGGGCCCTTCCCAGGTGTTGCGGTCAGGACGGCCGCAACGGTGGCATACCAATCTTCCCACCATGGCGGAGTGGGAGAAAAACCTTGGGATCAAGGGGATAAAGGCCCATTCAACCAGGGCCTTATTTTGAGAATATGGAATCCCAAGATGTATTCAAGGCGTAGACGTTCACGTCTCATGCCTTGGGGATCAGGGAAATCCCGTTGGAAAAATATTCGGGATGGGGGAAAGATGGCAGTGAGAATCCCCGGCCCAAGAATCGCCCTGGGGGAAAGAAGGGGCAATCAAATGTCCATGGACGGATTTCCCCGGACCGGGAATGGTCCGGGGAATCGACCTATTGCCGGATTACGCGGCGATTGTCAAAGTCCATGGGTTCACTGCTTCGGCATGGATTGATGTCCAGGCCGCCCCGCCGGGTGAACCGCCCCACCACGGTGAGCCGGTTGGGGGAAAGGTTTTCCATGATGTGGGTATAGATGGTTTCCACGCAATTTTCATGGTAACCGGTGTGGGTGCGGAAGGAAACCAGATAGGCCATAAGGGCGGCTTCGTCAATTTTCTGCCCCGAATAGGTGATTTCCACCGTGGCCCAGTCGGGCTGGCCCGTCACCGGGCAATTGGTGCGCAGGATGTGGGAACTTAAAGTTTCGTCCACCACTTCCCCTTCTCCGTGCTTGAGCAGGGAGGCATCCACTTGGTAAACATAGGAGTCCACCTCGTGGTGGTCAATGACCGTTCCCTGGGCCGCCCCGGCAGACAAATCGTCCACATTGTCGCAATCCATAATGGCAACCTCCACCTGGGCCTGTGCCACGGCGGAAAGGTCCAAAGCCAGAGTCATGGCCACGGCATCAATGCTTTCAAACCGGCTCATATTAAAGGAGTTCAGATAAAGCTTCAGGGATTTGGATTCCACAATGCAGGGGCTGTCCACGGGGAAACGGATTTCCGCCACGGCGGACTCGGGTTTCCCCGTCTCCGTCAACCAGGACAATTCCCAAGCCGTCCAGATATCTTCCCCGTAGAAGGGGAGGTCGCCGTCCAGGCCCAGGGCATTCCGCCCCAGGGCCCGCTCCACGGGAAAAAGCTGGGAGGGATCATAGGTAAAGGTGTAGTCAATGGGTTTGCCCAGGGGGTTTTCTGTTCTCATACGCTCTCCAGGGGGACGCTCCCCCGTTGTATTGCTGATCTTAAATATGTGGAATTCAACGGACCGGGCCGGAGGATGATTCCACGGGCGCGGCCGTTCTTCCATTGGGTTCATGGCACCAACCGGAGCGCCCGCCATGGGAACAGGGAAATTGTTCAAGTCGAGGGGGCCACCACCGGTCATTCGGTGAATGAGGGATAATTTATAATGCGGGATGCCTCTCGTCCGCAGGGGCCTTGGCCCCGATCTCTCACATCTGATTTTCAATGGCATCAGATGAATTCGATTATACAACAAAGGGGGGTTGTATCACAGCACAGAAAAATTGAAAACATTTTATAAATTGGGAAGGATACCCCGTAAAAAAGGGAACCAGGCATGGGCCTGATTCCCTTTTTTCAATGGGTGGGATCCCCAATGGTGGGCGATGTCAACTCAAGTGTTAACGCCGGGATCCCCTTTCCGGAATAGAACTACCCCTTGTTGGCCTGGTCCGCTGCCAGCAGGGTGGAAATTTTTTCGTTGTTCTTTTCCATGATGATTTTCTTGAACTCCCCATCCACCAGGGTGAGCATCTGGGCAATGTGCTTGGCCACGTTGGCCGGTCTCAGGATCAAGGAGTTGGCACTTCCCGGAGGGTTATCCACGCATGAAAAATGATTGTTCTTGTCCGGCGGGCAGCTGATGACCGGGTGGACACTGTGGAAGGACAACACCCCGGACAATGCATCGGTGGCACCGGCGATGGAAACAATGACGCTGGGCACATCGGATTCATTGAGTTCCTTGACGATATTTTCGCAGGCAACGGGCTGTTTATGGGCGGAACAGATTCTGATGTTTGATTCGATTTTAAACTTCTCCAATTCTCCCTGGATCTTTTTGATGTGCGGCAGATCGCTGTCGGAACCGGAAATAATGACAACATTGTACGATTTCATAATTACCCCTCTGTACTATCTATCAATTAAAAACCAATGGCTGCTTATAGCATCACGGGAAAAATATGTCTTGGATTTTCGATTTTCAGGTACGGAAAGGGGGCAATTCCAGCCACCTCCACATTTTTGCAAACATTGTTGCAATATTGAAAAAAAATCAAAATTAAGTTGACAAAACAGAGCCCGCCCTCCTATAAAAACCATGTTCGCAACCCAAAACACAACATTGAGGAGGGTAGCATGAAGCGCAGTACATTGCAGCAAATCCTATGGACCGGATTCATTCTTTTTGTCTCTTTAACGCTCTGTGGTTTCTCTTGGGCCGGTAAGCTCCGCGTGGGTGTAGATACCGCATTTGTTCCCTTTGAATTCAAGGGAAAGGATGGAAAATACACCGGTTTTGATGTGGATCTCTGGGCCGCCATTGCCAAACACATCAATGTGGAATACGACCTCATCCCCATGGATTTCAACGGATTGATTCCGGGAATCACAACGGGCAACCTGGATGTCATCCTGGGCGCCATCACCATCAAATCCAAACGGGAACAGGCCATTGACTTCTCCCATCCCTATTTCAGGGCCGGCCTCAAGGTCATGGTCCAGGAAGGCAACGCCGACATCCGCGGTGTAAGCGATCTCAAGGGCAAGGTGGTGGCCGTGAAAACCGGTACCGTTTCCGCCGATTATGTTAAAACCCTGGGAGCCAAATCCCTGCGCCAATTCCCCAACATTGACCAGGCCTACCTGGAAGTGGTCACCGGAGGCGCCGATGCCGCCGTCCACGACACCCCCAATGTCCTTTATTTCATTAAGACCGCCGGCCAAAACCGGGTCAAAGCCGTGGGTGCCAACGTCAAATCCGCCTTCTACGGCATCGGATTCCAGCAGGGAAGCGACCTGCGGGAAAAAACCAATGTGGCCCTGCTGCAGATGATCGAATCCGGTGAATTCGACGAAATTCACATCAAATGGTTCGGCACCCCGGCAGAATAATCCCCTGCCCTGCCCCCCGGTCCTTTCCGGGTGGCAGGGACGCCCTGTTCCAAATCCACTCACACCGGAATTCCCACCGGGAAAAGGAGCGGCATGACCTTTGAGTTCAAATATATTGTGGAATCCCTGCCCGCACTCCTGGCAGGTGCAAAACTCACCCTGTACATTACCCTGTGCGGCATTGCCGGCGGCCTGGCCATGGGCACCCTTGCCGGCATCTTCCGGCTGGCGGAAACCGAAGCCGTGGGGGGCAGATGCTACGGTACCCAGCGGGTGGTAAACCTCATCCTCCAGAAAATCGCCGTGGGATACATCGAACTCATCCGGGGAACCCCCATCATTGTCCAGGCCATGTTCATCTACTTTGCCCTGCCCATGCTCATCGAGGTCATGTTCGGCATCAAGGGCGTCCGGTTCAATGCCCTCACCGCCGCCATTATCACCATTGTACTCAATGCCGGCGCCTACATGGCGGAAATCATCCGCGGGGCCGTGGAATCCGTGGACCGGGGATTGGTGGAAGCCGGTCTTTCCATGGGCATCAGCCGATTCCAACTCCTGTCGGACATCATTGGGCCCATTGCCTTTAAACGGGCCATCCCCCCCCTGTGCAACCAATTTATCATCAGCATGAAGGACACCTCCCTGTTCATTGTCATCGGCGTGGGGGAACTCACCCGCCAGGGACAGGAAATCATGGCCAGCAATTTCAGGGCCCTGGAAATCTGGTCCGCCGTTGCCATCTGCTATCTCATCATGACCGCTGTCATGGCCGTAACCCTGAAATGGCTTGAAAAAAGGATGAATGTCATATGAAAGGCGAAATTCAATTTAAAAAGGTCAGCAAATCCTTTGGCAAGCTGGAAGTTCTCCATGACATCGATCTCACCATCCCAGCCGGTGAGGTGGTGGTCATCGTCGGCCCGTCGGGTTCCGGCAAATCCACCCTGCTCCGGTGCATCAACGGTCTGGAAAATATCAGCGCGGGTGAACTCAGGGTCAATGGATTTTCCCTGCCCCGGCAAAACCGGCGCATCAAGGAAATCAGAAAGGAAGTGGGCATGGTCTTTCAATTGTTCCACCTCTTTCCCCACATGACCGCCCTGGACAATATTGCCTACGGCCCCAGGAAGGTGCGGGCTGCCTCCCGGTCCGAGGCCAGGGATATTGCCCTGGACCTCCTGGAAAAGGTCGGCCTGGCCGACCGCAGCTCCCATTATCCTTCGGAACTGAGCGGCGGGCAGCAGCAGCGCATCGCCATTGCCCGTTCCCTGGCATTGAAACCAGGTATCATGCTCTTTGACGAGCCCACCTCCGCCCTGGACCCGGAACTGCGGGAAGAAGTACTGGAGGTCATGGGCCAGGTGGCCAGTGAGGGCATCACCATGGTGGTGGTGACCCATGAAATGAGCTTTGCCAGCAAGGCCGGATCCCGCCTCCTTTTCATGGACGAAGGACGAATTGCCGAGGATGGACACCCCCAGGACCTGCTACGAAACCCCACCACGGAACGGCTTAGGAATTTTCTCAAGCATGTGGGATATTAAACCGCCAATCTGGAATTGAATCATGACCCCCATCCCCCCTGACAATCTGGAAACCCTCAAACGATTGAGCATGGAAATCCAAAACCGGGAACACAAGGTCCGGCTCAACGAACGGAACCTTTCCCTGTTGAAGTATATGTTGGACACCCCTGAAGAAACCGCGGCCAAAAGTATTTCCGAACTGGCCCGGGAACGGGCCATCAACACCTCCACCATCACCCGGTTGGCCCAGCGGCTGGGTTTCAAAGGTTTTCCGGAACTCAAACAATTGTTCCGGGACCATCTAAAGGGACGAAAACGCTTTTACAGCGACCATGTCAAAACCTATCTGGAAAAGGTCTCCCAGCAGCCGGAAACCGAGGACAATACCCTGAAACAGGTCATCCAGGATGAGTGGAGCAATGTCATGCTCACCACCGAGGCCTTTGATACGGAACGGTTTGCCCGGATCATCGACCTCCTGGTCAATGCCGACCGGGTTCTCATTGTGGGGCTCCGGGGCAGTTATGCCGTGGCCCATTACCTGGGATATTATCTGAAAATGATCCGGGAGAATGTCAGCCTAATCGGCCAGGCCGGCCATACCCTGGCCGATGATCTGGCCATTTTAAAACCCAATGACCTGCTGTTGGCCATCAGTATCAGCCCCTATACCAAGGCCACG
>JAKSBM010000011.1 GCA_022361135.1 Desulfobacterales bacterium
CGCACCATGTGCACTCTGGCGGACGCTCTGGGCAACATTGATTTTATCCTGAGCGTGGGCATGTCCAAGGATGTCAGGCCCGATATCCAGACCCAGATCACATTTATTGAAACGGTCAAGCACTTCACCAAAACCATCAATTTTTCAACCAATGACATTGCCTCCCTCCAGGAGGTCATTGATATTGCCGCCATGGTTGCGGGCGGCCTGGACAAACTTCAGGAAAAGCCCTTTATTTTCAACTATTGCGAACCCATCCCGCCCATGACCCATCCGGAGGAAAGCACGGAGAAACTGATCATCAGCGCCCAAAACCGGATCCCCGTGGTGTATATGCCCTATTGCATGATGGGTGGCACAGCCCCCATGAGTTTCGGGGCCACCCTGGCCCAGTGCAATGCCGAAGCCCTTGCCGGCCTTGTGATCCACCAGCTGGCGTCGCCGGGCGCCCCCTTTATTTACGGGGCCATGCCCTCGATCATGGACATGCAGTCCACCATCGGCAGTTACGGGGCCGTTGAATTCCACCTCCTGATCGCCGCTGCCTCGGAAATGGTTGATGCATACGGGTTGCCCTTTTTCGGAACAGCCGGGTGCACCGATGCGAAATTCCTGGATGAACAGGCCGCCTCCGAAGCCACCATGGAGATTTTCTCCACCCTGCTGTCAAAGGCCAACCTGATCCACGATGTGGGGGTCTCAGACCATTGCAATTCGGTGAATCCGGCCCTTGTGGTGCTTTGCAACGAGATCATCGAAAACCTCAAGCACTACACCCGCGGGGTGGAGGTGGAAAGTCAGGACATCATCACCGAGCTGGTGGAAAACGCCGGACCGGGCGGTGCCTATCTCACCACCCCCCACACCATGAAGAATTTCAAAAACATCTTTTACCCCACCATCTTTGCCAGAAAGATGAAGAACCCGGACCACTCCGAAGCGGGGGATAAGATCAAGGCCAGAATTGATGCGATCATGGCCAATCACCAGGTACCGGCCCTGGACCAGGGTATCCTGGCCCAATTGGATGAATGGACCCAGACCCTGGAAAATAGAACACGCTAGGGGGCGTTACCCCTTTTGAAGAAAGGACTCTAACAATGGAAGCGAATCTGAATAAAATCCATGACGCCGCCTTGCAAATCCTGGAAGAGGTGGGATTTCGATTCATGGATGAAAAGGCCACAAAGATATTAAGGGAACACGGGATTCAGGTGAAAGACCAGGTCGCCACCTTTACCCGGGATCAGATTTCCCAATGGGTGGAACAGGCCCCGGCCGCCTTTGACTGGCATGCGGCCAACCCCCAATACAACGTGGCCATCGGCAAGGATCACAGTGAATGTGTCTCCGGGTACGGATGCTCGTCCATCTGCGAATGGGACGGCAGCCGCCGCAACGCCACCCTGGAGGATTACGTCACCTTTGCCAAATTGATTCACCAGAGTCCCAATTTCAAGATCAACGGCGGGATCCTTGCCCAGCCGGAGGACATTCCGGCGGATCTCAGCCAGTTGATCATGGTCTATGCCTCTGCCCTTTACACGGATAAATGCCTTTTGGGCATCCCCGGCAGTGAAGGGCAGATGCAGGACATCATGGAGCTGATGTCCATCCGGTTCGGTGGAAAAGATGCCTTCACGGCAAATCACCATCTGCTCACCATGATCAGTACCATCAGCCCTCTCCAGGTGGATGCCATGGCCATTGAATCCATGATGACCGCCGCTGCTTACAAACAGCCGGTGATCATTTCTCCGGCCCCGGCCGCCGGCACCACCGGCCCCATTGAGTTGGGCGCCAACCTGGCCCTGGCCACGGCCGAAGCCCTGGCCTGCATCGCCTTCTGTCAAATGGTCTGTCCGGGCATGCCCACGGTTTTCGGCCTGCAATGTTACGGGTCCGATCTGGGCAGCGGAAACATTTCCATCGGTTCCCCGGCCTATGCCCTCCAGGCCAAGTACACGGCGGCCCTGGCCCGGCATTACGGGCTGCCCAGCCGCTGCGGCGGTGCGGTGAACGATGCCAAAACCGTCTCCTGCCAGAGCGGCTATGAAAGCATGCTCTCCATCTTCACGGCCATGCAGAATCGGGTGAACCTCATTGTCCACAGCGCCGGGATTCTGGACAGCTTTGCCGCCATCTCCTACGAGAAGTTTCTCATCGACATGGAGCTGATGAACATGGCTCGCTATTACCTGGACGATGTGGCCATTCCCGAAGAATCCGTGAACATCGATTTGATTAAGCAGGTGGGCCACGGGGGAGAATTTTTAACCAGCATGGACACCATGAAAAAGTGCAGAACCCATTCCTGGAACCCGGAGGTCTCCGTGCGGAAGATCGGTGCCCAGGTGGATGCTGAAAGGAGTTTTGAGGAAAATATTCTGAAACAGAAGAATCGGATGCTGGAACAATACTCCCTGCCGGAAATTTCCGAGGAGGTGGTCCGGGCCATGGATGCCTTCATGCTGGAACGGGGCGTGGATTCTTCGATTTTAGTTCGCGTAAAAGAGTTTGGTTATATTTGATCCAATGATTGAGGAGGAAGAAAAGCATGAGACAACAGCGAGATAGGGGAATTAACTACATCCGGACCCGGAAACAGCACACCTGCTACGGCATGGGGCTGGGGATCATGGTCCTGGATGATGCCTACCCGGGCTTTCCCGGGGATGTGAGAAATGCCAGTGCCTGGTCCTTCCCCATCCAATACGAAATTGCCCGGGGCGTGGACAACCACACCCTGGTCTGGGAGCAGGACAAGACCCCCTGCCGTGCCCCGATTTTACAGGCGGCCAAGAATCTGGAAAACATGGGATGCCGTGCCATTGCCGCCGAGTGTGGTTACTTCGCCTACTTCCAGAAGGATGTGGCCGGCCACGTGGATGTGCCGGTGTTCATGTCCAGCCTGCTCCAGGTTCCCTTCATTCAACAGCTCATCGGTCCCCGGAAATCCGTGGGCATCATCTGTGCCCAGAAGCGTTTCCTCACGGACACCCACCTGGAAAATGTGGGCATTAACCTGGAGAGCAATTTTGTCATTGCCGGGGCCCAGGACGAGTACGGCTGTCCCCAGTTCGACACCCTCTGGGATCACGAGAAACGGCCGGAAATTCCGGAATCCTATTACAACGAATCCGAAGAAGACATGGTGCGCATCGCCAGGGAATTCACAGCCAAGCATCCGGAAATCGGCGCCATCATGTTGGAATGCACCGGCATGCAGCCCTTTGGCAGAGCCGTACAGCAGGCGGTGGACCTGCCCGTGTTCAGTTGGGGAACCCTTCTGGACTACGCCTATTCCGCCGTGGCCCACCGGGACTACTACGGACACGTGTAATATTAATTTTTTAAAGAAACAGGAGTAGATATGGATAAGCAGAATTTTTTCCAAAAGTTAAGATTGGGCCCCACCGCAGTTCCTGTTGTCATTTTTTCCATTTTGATTTTTTTGGGATTCAGTGACTCCAAATCCTTTGTGGACGTCCTCTGGGGAGTATTCAAATGGCTGATGGTGAACATTGGCTGGCTGGTGGACCTGGGCTGCCTGGGATTTGTTTTAACGCTGATTTTCATTTGTGTTCACCCCATCGGGCGAGTGAGGTTCGGCGGGCCTGACGCCCGGCCCAACTTCAACACCTGGAATTGGTGGGCCATTTCCCTGTGTGCCGGCATTGGCACCGGCATCGTATTCTGGGGGGCGGTTGAACCCCTGAAGCACACCTTTGCCCCGGCCGGGGGCATGAACATGGCCGCCGGATCCAAGGAAGCCATGATCTGGGCCATGCAGACCTCCTTCCTCCATTGGACCATCACCCCCTACGCCATCTATTGCATGGCCGCCGTGGCCATCGGTCTGGCCTATTACAACCTGGGTAAAAAATATACCGTGAGTTCCGGCCTGGTCTTTCTATCCGGGAAAAAGGAACTCAGCCCCACCACCATCGGCATTGTGGACGGGATCACCCTGTTTGCCATCACCGGCGGGGTGGCCGGTTCCCTGGGCTACGGGTTGCTTCAGATCGGCTCCGGTCTGGACTTCACCTTCAACCTCACCCCCGGACCCATGGTCTGGACCGGCATTGCCCTGTGTATCATCACCACCTACACCATTTCCAGCGCCACGGGCCTGGACCGCGGCATCAAATGGCTCAGTGACAAAAACGCCTGGATTTTCATCGGTCTGTTGCTCTTTGTCATTGTCATGGGCCCCACGGCCTTTATTTTCAACCTGACCACCCAGTCCTTCGGTGCCTATGTGAGCAACTTCATCGAAGCCATGACCTTTACCGATCCCCTTCCCGGCGGCGACCTCTGGCCCCAGTGGTGGGACATGTACTGGTTCGTGGACTGGCTCTCCTTTGGTCCCATTGTGGGGCTCTTCCTGATCAAGCTGTGCTACGGCAGAACCCTGAGGGAGTTTGTGGTGGTGAACATGCTGCTGCCGGCTCTGTTCGGAATGATCTGGTTCGGTGCCTTCGGCGGATTTGCCCTGGATCTCCAGATTACCCAGAACATCGACATCCTCTCTTTCATGAATGAAAACGGAACCGAGAGTCTGATGCTCAAGGTCATGGAATACCTTCCCCTGGTTGAGGTGGTTCGGCCCTTGCTGATTCTGACCATTGCCCTGTCCTTTGTCACCCTGGCCGACTCCATGACGTCCACCGTGGCCCTCATGAGCCTTAAGGACAACGACAACAAGGAAGCCCCCCTGAGTGTGAAGCTTTTCTGGGGGCTGCTCATGGGCGGTACGGCCTTGATCTTTGTGCTCAACGGCGGGTTGGAAGGCATCAAAGTGGTCAAGACCATTGCCGGATTTCCCATCCTTTTCCTGGAAATTATGATGATGGTGGGTGTGATCCGCTACCTCTACGTCAATTCCAGAAAACTGCTTGCCGACGTTGCTCGGTCCGAAGATCGGGAAGCTGCTGAAAAAGATGATGGTGTAACCACCGAAATCGCCCAGTAAAGCGCGGGCAGATAAATGAAGCCAATGGGCCGGGCATCAGCGTATACGTTGATGCCCAGCCCATTATTATTGTGACATCCTAATAGCATAGAAAAGAATTATGGAATCCAATCACCATCACGATCCAACGATCTGTCGGAACATCCAGGACATTGCCCGGATACTCCACGAGAATCTGGCGGGGAAGATCAACGAAGATCCCGGATA
>JAKSBM010000133.1 GCA_022361135.1 Desulfobacterales bacterium
ATGACTATCCCGGCTTTATTGCCAACCGCATCCTTATGCCCATGATCAACGAGGCGGTATTCTGCCTCTATCAGAGTGTAGGCAAGGCCGAGGATATCGATACGGTAATGAAGTTGGGCATGAATCATCCCATGGGCCCCCTGGCCCTGGCCGACCTCATTGGCCTGGACACCTGTCTGGCCATCCTGGAAACCCTCTACGACGGGTTCAAGGATCCCAAATACAGACCCTGTCCCCTGCTGAAAAAATATGTGGAAGTCGGATGGCTGGGCCGGAAGACCGGCAAAGGATTCTATGATTACAATTAGAAGACCGGCTTAAATATATTCCCCCCCGGGGGGGAAATCCCACACAAACCTGCAGCGGACAGGGTCAGCACATCGACCCTGTCCGCTGTTTGTTTTTTGGACGGAATCCAAGAGAAAGGAGATGAAACCCATGGAAAGGCAATTCACCCCGAAGACGGAAATCGCCCAGCGGCTTCACCGGCTCCAGACCATTCTCCAGGAACAGAATGTGGACGGGGCCCTCATTCTCCAGAAGGCCGACCTTTTTTATTACACCGGCACCACCCAATCGGGCTGGCTCTATGTCCCGGCCCAGGATGATCCCCTGTTCATGGTGTTTAAGGATCTGGGGCGGGCCCGGGCCGAGTCCGGCCTGGATGCCGATGCCGTTGTTCCCCTCATGAGTCCCTCCAAAATACCGGAAACCCTCACCGGAAAAGGCATCCCTCATCCCCGGGTCCTGGGCATGGAATTGGATGTGCTGGCCACCAGTCTCTATTTTCGTTTTGTGGATATTTTTTCTTCGGCCGTGGTGGAGGATATTTCCCCGGCCATACGGAAACAACGGGCCGTAAAATCTTCCCATGAGCTGGATTTCATCCGCAACGCCGCCGCCCGGGCCGATCAATTGGCCGCCCAGGTGCCCGAGTTCATCAAAGAGGGCATGGCCGAAGTGGAACTGGCCGCCCTGCTGGAGGCCCATGCCCGGCAGAACGGTCACCAGGGACAGATCAACCTTCGCCTTTGGGACAGCAAGCTTTTCTATGGCCATATCCTGGCCGGCGACCAGGGCGGGGTCCCCGGCGCCTTTGCTTCCCCCACCTCGGGGTCGGGCCTTAACCCCATGGTGGCCCAGGGCCCCTCATTCAATGCCATCAAACCCCATGAGCCCGTGTTGGTGGATTATGTCTTTGCCCTGGACGGCTATTTGGCCGATCACACCCGGATTTTTTCCCTGGGCCCCCTGGATGGGGAGTTGGTCCAGGCCCACGAGGACATGCTGGAGATCCAGGCTGCCTTTGTGGACAAGGCCCGTCCCGGGGTGTCCTGTGGAGAACTCTATGACATGATGGTGGGCATGGCAGAGGCAATGGGCCACGGCGCTTATTTCATGGGGGCTTCCCACCCCCGGATCCGTTTTTCCGGCCACGGCATCGGCATTGAATTGGACGAATTCCCCTTCATTGCCAAGGGCCAGTCCATGGCATTGGAGGCGGGGATGGTCATCGCCCTGGAGCCCAAGGTGGTCTTTCCGGGCCGGGGCGCCGTGGGCATTGAAAATACCTTTGCCATCCATGAACATGGGGTGGAAAAATTCACCCGGTATCCCGATGGCCTCTGCATTCTGTAAAATGGAGACGTTTTTTGGGATGGGAGGATTATTGGGCCAATGAATTTACTGTGAACACTGGGTGAAGGACGATTTCCGGGGCAAAGGATGGGGGAGCGTCGGCAGCAATTCTTTGTCATAGAACGCGATCGGCCAATGCTGGAAATTCCCTCCTGAGTTGGGTGGCCTCTTCAATGGAGATGCGAGTGGAAATGTGGCCCGGTCCTTGGTCGGCCCGGATCAGAATTTCACCCATGGGAGAAACCACCATGCTGTTCCCGGCGTATGGCGTACCACCATCGGCACCGGCACAATTGCAGGATACCAGGAAGGCCAGGTTTTCATGGGCCCGGGCCCGGTTGAACAATTCCCAGGCCGACAGCCGGGCCAGTGGCCAGGCCGAGGTGACCAGGATGATATCCACCCCCCGGGATGACATTTCACGGAAGAGTTCCGGGAATCGGAGATCGTAGCAGGTGGCCAGCCCCACATGGCCCAGATCCGTTTTAATGGTGGTCACCCGATCGCCGGGGGTGAGGATCTGCTGTTCCATGGATTGGTAACCAAAAAGATGTATTTTTCGATACCGTGCAATGATTTCTCCCCTGGGATTGATGAGGAGGCTGGTATTGTAATATTGATTTCCATCCCTTTCCACAAAGCTGCCCATGTGGATGTGGCAGTCCCTTTCCCTGGCCTTTTTCTGGAAGGCTTTCACCAATTCGCCTGAGGTTGTCTCACTTTCCGCTTCATATTGATCAAAACAGAAAAATCCCGTGGCCCAGATTTCGGGTAAAAGGATGAGGTCGCTTTTGGGCAGTTGATCCAGCTGTGACAATGCACTTTGGATGCGTTTGGATTTTGAGCTTTGGTCCAACTGGGGTTGAAGGCTGGTGATGGTGATCATGGGGCATCCTTTCCAGGCTATGAGGTTTTTGGCTGCGGCTCCATGGCCGCGTTGCCTATTCTATAGGGAAACGGCCCGTTTGTGAATGGGGTTTTAGGGGGTGAAAAAAAGGCTCGGACAAAGGTACCAACTCTGCTGTGGGGGTTTGACAACAAAAGTGGAGAGCACAATCTTTTAGGCATAACGGTGTTGTCCTTCCGGGTATCCCTGCCATGGAAATGGTTGAATTACAGGACAAAAATTACCATGGGTACCCGGGGGCGGCAGCAGGAATTTGGGAGGACGTTATGAAGTTTAGAAATCAAATGGTCATGGTTTTACCGGTGGTCCTTGTCCTGATCTGGATGGGAACACCACGGACGGCATCATCTTCAGCCCTTTCCCCGGCCTCCCATTCCCAATCCTTCACCGGGGAGACCAACACCCTTTCCCTCCTCTCCCTGGATCGCGAAAACATCCGCAGGAGCTGGAACGAAACCGATCGCAATTCGGCCGGAGAACTTTATACCATGGTTCTGGCCAGCACCCTGGGCATGTATTTTAATATGGAGCTGGCGGAGGCCGTGGATTTGGGCAGTGTTCTTTCCGTTTTCGACAGCTCCGGGGTTTTGCTCAGCGAAACCGCTCCCTCCTTTTCAATCCTTTTGGGGCAATTGGGCCCCCGGCCAAAACATGCCCCTTCCCCTGCCGGAGGCTTGTCCTTTCCATATAAGCCCATCATGGCTCCCCTGGAATATTCAGAGTAAATTGCCCAAAAACCAGACCGCGAATTGCGGTTTTCCCATGGTGGCAGCCCCTGAATTCTAGGAAAAGTACATTTTCATTAATTTCAACCCTGGTCTGACCAGAAAACAAACAAAATAAATTATGGCACCTTAAAGTCAAATCACCCCATGGTGTTCAACCCCTTTAATCATGCACCAGCCAGTGATTACAGCCCTTTTGCTTATTTAAAAACATTCCTTTATTTTCCGCTTTTTCATTTGACACACCCAAGGATATTTTGTTAATAGCGGAATGCTATTTTGAAGTAAATTGTTCTGTTTTTTTTGTTTTTTTTCGAATGAAAAAAATAAGAACAAAGCCATGCGTTTATGGCGGATTGGAGAGGTCGCCATGGGAGGCATTGTGGCGAATGCCGACCAGGGGGGATAATTCCAGAATACAAGGTGGATTGACACGGGGGTACAGGTACTGGAGATCTGTCTGCAAAGGACAATTTTCTGCAGGACCGGAGTAAAATAACCACACCTCCATCGTTGTCAAGCCGGCCATCTGTCCTGGTGCTGTCTGACTTACCTTTTTTAAATCCCAGAAAATGTGGGCAAGGATTTTTCCGGAATGCTTCGGGCGTGGTCGTGTTCCCCGATTTGGCATTCCACTTTCCGGTGACGGGTATAACAGGGCCTGTCCGGATGGAAAGCATTCTTCTGCGATACGAAATAGCGAAAAGATCGGATCAAGGGATCCGTTTTTAACACCAAACTAAGGAGGAAGTTTTAGGATGAAAAGGTTATTTGCAATTGTTGCCGCTCTGGCTGTTGTTCTGTCTGTTTCCGCCAGCGCATACGCCGGTAAAGTCACCATGCGGGTTGGTGACATCGAAAATGTTAAAAACCTGGGCGCCATCGCCCTGGATCGTTTTGCCAAAGAAATTAAGGAAACCAGCGACGGAAAAATCAAGGTAAAGGCATTCCACGCCTCCCAGATGGGTTCTGCCAACAAGCAGCTCCAGCTGGTAAAGTCCGGTACCCTTCAGGCCTTCCGTGGTTCCATCTCCTGGCTGGCCCAGTTTGATACTGCGTTCTCCCTGCTGGATTTCCCCTTTACCCTGGACTCTGCCGCCGCCGCCAAGCTGGTTGCCGAGTCTCCTGCCCTGGAAAAACTCAACGACAAACTGGCCAAGGATCACGGCATCCGTTACGTCACTGCCGGCTGGACCCGTCTGCCCCGTCAGATTCTGGTATCCAAGCCCGTTGCTTCCGTTGAAGATCTGAAGAGCGTCAAGCTGAGAGTTCCCGAAGCGTACTCTTACATTGAATCCTTCAAAGCCGTAGGTGCCGCCCCCACCCCCGTGGCCTTTTCCGAAACCTACCTGGCCCTGAAGCAGGGTATTGTCGACGGTGCTGAAAACCATGTTGAATCTCTGTACAACATGAAGTGGTACGAAGTGGCCAAGCACCTGGTGGTTACCGACCACAGCTACGACATCACCGCCTTCATCGTAAATGACAAATGGTGGCAGGGACTGTCCGCCGATCAGCAGAAGATGATCGTGGACACCTGGAACGACGTGGACGAATGGTATGTCACTGAAAATGCCAGCCTCCAGAAAAAATACATCGACCTGATGGTGAAAGAAGGCGGCGTTCAGATTCACAATGTGGATAAAAATGCCTTCATCTCCAGAGTTGTACCCGATGCCATGAACAGAGCCGAAGAACACGGCGAATGGGAAAAGGGTCTGTGGAACGAAATCGAAGAAATGCTGAAAAAGTAATTTAGGCATTTTACGATTTTCATGGATTCTTAAGTGAATCAGATCAGGATTCCGGTCGGAGTGAGGGCCGGAATCCTGATTCCCGTATGTCGGGTATCAAAATATTCAAAAAAAATGGGCAAATCATGAATAGTTTTCTCAAACGATTGAATGGGGTATATGTTGCGGCGCTCTTACTCTCCTTTGTGGTGATTATCTCCTGCGTCATTCTTCAAATCATTTCCAGATACGTATTTAACCAGCCCTTGATCTGGACCGAAGAGATTTCACTCTTTGCCTTCTGCTGGTTTACCTTCCTGGGCTCGGCGGTGAGCAGCTGGGAGGACAATCATCTGGAAGTCGACTTCTTCTACAACCGCATGGGCCAGGCCGCCCAGAAGTGGGTGGAAGTCTGCATCAAAATTTCAGTTACCGTCCTGTGCGCCTACATGAGCTACGATGCCGTCCTGGCCATGAAAAGCCAGATGGGAATCACCTCGGTTGCCGTCCGGCTGCCGATTCCCCTCTATACCCTGGCCATTCTTCTGGGGTTTGTGGGCATGACGATTTTCACCCTGTACCACCTGGTTCAGAAAATTAAGAGCTAGGGCAGGGCCCCCAGCCAAAACCGCGCGCACATCGCAATAATAGATATACGAGGGTAATCTGATGGGAAGTATTTTATTTCTGTTCGTCTTTATTATCTTGATGATCATTAAGGTTCCCGTGGCATTCAGCCTGGGCCTTTCCTGCATCTTTTATTTTGTCACCAACGGGGTTCCCCTGGAAACCGTTCCCCAGATCATGCTGGGTACCTTTGAGTCCTTTACCCTGCTGGCCATTCCGCTTTTCATGCTGGCCGGACAGATCATGAACATGGGTGGGGTCACCGAAAGACTCTTTGATTTTTGTAAAAAACTGGTGGGCCACGTTCCCGGTGGCCTGGGCCATGTGAATATTGTTTCATCCCTGATCTTTGCCGGTATGTCCGGGTCTGCCACGGCCGATGCCGCCGGCCTGGGTACCATTGAGATCAACTATATGAAGTCCGAAGGTTATGACCCGGCATTTGCCGCCGCCGTAACCGCAGCCTCCTCCACCGTGGGGACGGTAATGCCGCCTTCCCTGGGCTTTGTCATCTACGGTGCCATGACCGGTACCTCCATTGCAGGCCTGTTCATCGCCGGTATTGTTCCGGCCATGCTCATGACCTTTGCCCAGATGTTCATCGTCTACGTGGAAGCCAAGAAGAGGAACTTCAAGGTCTATCCCCGGGCCACCTTTGCCATGATCATTGCCGCCTTTGCCAAATCCTTTTTCCCCATGCTGACCCCCATCATCATCCTGGCCGGGATCATGACCGGGTTTGCCACCCCCACCGAGGCAGCGGTCCTTTCCGTGCTCTACGCCATCTTCCTGGGGGCCTATGTCTACAAGGAGTTGGATTTCAA
>JAKSBM010000610.1 GCA_022361135.1 Desulfobacterales bacterium
CCCTGGTCATTGTCAATGAAAGGGATCTAACCTATCTGAACGAACTTCGGGATAAACTCCAACAGGCAGAAAAGGCCAGCAACCGCTATAAAGAAGAACTCACCGGCTTCCACCTCCAGGAGCTCACGGGCCAGAACATCATTGCCAAAAGCAAGGAGATGCGCCAGGTTTTGTTCACGGCCATCAAATTGGCCAAGGCCAAGGTATCCCCCATTTTGCTCACCGGGGAATCGGGCACGGGTAAGGGGCTCATCGTTAAATTCATCCACAGCCAGACCCATGCCCCGGACAAACCCTTTGTCCAGATCAATTGCGCGGCCATCCCCGAAACCCTGCTGGAAACCGAATTATTCGGCTATGAAAAAGGAGCCTTTACCGGGGCCCGGGAACAGGGGAAAATGGGACTCTTTGAAATGGCCAAGGGCGGCACCCTTTTTTTAGACGAACTGGGGGAAATGAGCCTGCCGGTCCAGGCCAAGCTCCTCAAATGCCTGGAGGAAAAGGAAATCATGCGACTGGGGGGACTTTCCCCCATCAAGATCGACTGCACCGTGATCTGCGCCACCAACCTCAACCTGTCCAAACAGGTCCAGCAACGGAAATTCAGACAAGACCTCTTCTTCCGCCTCAATACCTTCACCCTGCGGCTCCCCCCCCTGCGCCGCCGGCCCGAAGACATCTTTGAAATGATCATGTTCTTTTTAAAAAAGTACAACAAGGAATACGGTCTCAAGCGGAAGATCTCCACCAAATGCCTCCAGCAGATCCAGACCTCGCCTTTGCCCGGCAATGCCCGGGAATTGAAAAACCTGCTGAAAAAGGCCGTGGTCATGGGGGAAAGTGATCTTCTGGAAGATCTGACCCATGCCCAGATGCCCCCCCAGAGCACACCCATGGGACTTCCGGGCATGGCCGTTCCCGGGGACTTCAACTTCAAGGACAAGATGATGGCCTATGAAAAACAATTGCTCACCCAGGCCCTGGAAACCTACGACACCACCCGTTCCCTGGCCCGATTCCTCAACCTGAGCCAATCCTCGGTGGTGCGCAAACTCAAGGCCCACGGCCTGGGGAAAAAGCTGCGCCGCAACGCCCGGAAAAGATAAAAAACCCCATCCGCTCCCTTGACCCTATACCTACAATATGGCCTATAAAGGGTCGCATTTTAAAAAACAGACTTTACAAACAAAAAGCCGGACGCCTTGGCAGGCGTACCGGACAGAGTTATATGGAAGACGTATTTGAAAAAAAATGGGGGGCCCTGGAGTTCATCCGCTTCATCACCCCATCGGTCCTGGGAATCATCACCATCTCACTGTATCTGGCGGTGGATGCCGTCTTTGTCGCCCGGTACGCCGGGGCCATGGCCATGGCCGCCGTCAATATGATCATGCCCCTGTTCAGCCTCTGCTTCAGCGTTGGCATCATGATGGCCGCCGGGGCCAGCGCCCTGGTGGGCATCGAGTTGGGGGAAAAAAGGCAGGAAAGGGCCCAGGGCCATTTTTCACTGGCCTTTTTCTTCCTGGCTGCCATGGCCGCATTGGCTCTCCTGGCCTTTCAACTGATCGGCATGACACCCATTGCCCGGATGTTGGGGGCCACCGACACCCTCCTGCCCCATTGTGCGGCCTACCTGGAAGCCTATCGCTTTGGCCTGGCAGCCATCATGATACAGATTTTCTTTGAATTCTTCATCCGCTTGGACGGCAAACCCATCTGGTCCTTTTATGTCACCCTTGCCGGGGGGCTCACCAATCTCGTCCTGGACTATATTCTGATTGTCCATTTTGACATGGGCATCCGGGGAGCCGGCATTGCCTCGGCCGTGGGGACCACAATCTCCGCCCTCATCGGCTGCTTCTATTTCCTGAAACGGTCCAAGTCGTTGAAATTCACCCGCCCGACCTGGGATCTCTGCTTTATCCGCAATGCCATGGTCAACGGCTCCTCGGAAATGGTCAATGACCTGGCCGCCGGGGTAAAAACCCTGGTCTTCAACCTGATTCTCATCCGGTATGCCGGGGAAAACGGAGTGGCGGCCATGGCCATCCTCATGAGCCTTTTCTTCCTCATGTCTTCCTTTTACATCGGCCTGAGCATGGGAATCTCCCCGGTGATCAGCTATAACTACGGCAGCCGGAATTTTGCAAAAATCCGGGAACTCCTTGGCCACTCCGCCACGGTGATGGCCGCCGGCGCCCTGGTCTCATTTTTACTGGCCCGATACCAGGGAAGTACCATCATTGCCATCTTTACCAAGGGGAATCCCCAGGTCACGGCCCTGGCCGAATCCGGCATGGGCATCTTTGCCTTCACCTTCCTCATCAATGGGTTTGTTATGTACTCCTCCAGCTTCTTCACCGCGGTGAACAATGGAAAAATTTCAGCCCTCATCGCCTTCCTCAGATCCTTTGTCTTTACCCTGGGATTTGTATGGTTCCTGCCCTCCGTTTGGGGCATCACCGGAATCTGGCTGTCGGTGCCGGCGGCGGAACTGGCCACCCTGGCCGTGGCCGCCTGGTTTTCCCGGAGATATTGGGGCGTCTATGTGGCCCCGGAATAGGCATTGACCGCCCCCCAAGGGGAAGCGCGAGGATCCCCATCAGATCTCCCAGGCCCACAAAAAATCATGAAAGCCCCCCCTGGACGAAGCCTGGGAAAAGGCATTCCGCAAGACCGGGGTCTGGGAATTCTCCACCGGGGCCATGGGCCCTGCCAACCCAAAGCGCCATGGCAAGGCGCAAGCGCACCCCGCCAAAAAACGATGATGGAATCAAAGGAAATTGGAATGGAGGCTACCCCCACCTTGACAGCGGAGGCATTTACCTGAGATTATCTTAAAAGAGTCCGCCGATGCTGGTAGGCATGCAGGGCCAGAAAGCCGATGAAGGCCCCCCCTGCGATGGCGTGTATTTTATCGGAAATCGCCAGGCCGCCCAAGGTTCCGGCAATGCCCAGTGCCATTCCCAATTTGACATTTCTCCGTGCCGCTTTCGTCCCCAGAATCCGAGAGCCCTTTTTCAACCACTTCCCACAATTGATACCGGTTTCCTGTGACACCCGGTCCAGGATGGATGCCGCCCGGGTTTTCACTCGATCATAGATCACCAGGATACTGCCCACGCAACGATTGAGTTTAACTTCCAGCACCCCCTGGGTGACCCGGAGTTGTTCCACCAGGGTATCGCCGATCTCTCCGGTTTTTAACAGGGGATTTCTCAGCCTGAAACGGCCGAAGTGTAATGGGGAATGGGTATGCA
>JAKSBM010000022.1 GCA_022361135.1 Desulfobacterales bacterium
CGGCCATGAATTCTTCAAAGTGGGCCGGGGAGATCTGGGAGATCATGGGATCCACCAGGGCCAGGACGTCCATGCCCGTGTCCATGATGTAACCGCAAACGGCAACGGCAACGTCGGCGCAATAGTCCAGGAGTTTGTGGATGTAGTCGGGGTTGGTGACCATGTCCATGAAGATGTTGGTTCCCCGCAGGTGGAGGGCCAGGGTGAAGGGACCGGTGGCCAAGCCGTAAAGGGCTGTGGTCTCACCAAATTCCGCCTTCATGCGACGCATCACATCCAATTCCATGGCCAGTCGGCCTTCATGGGGTTGGGGGATTTTTCCGGGAATTTCTTGGGTGTCCGCCAGGGGGTGGCTGACCACTGTGGGAGGGGAATCCTGTGCCCAGAGCAGATCGCATCCCAGGATTTCGGCTTCCAGCTGGAGGTCGAACATGATGGGTTGGCCATCGGGCTTGTAAAGCTGGTTTGCCTTTTTGAGCGCCTCAAAGCATTTGTCGCTGTCCTTGTAGACTTCTTCTGCGTTGTAACCCACCAGGAGTCCGGCATGGACGCCTGCAAAGGGGACCCAGGGGAGGGTGTCGGTCTCTTTGTGGTTGAGGACATTCAGGATTCGTTCTTTACCTGTCATTCATTTACTCCTAACTTCAGTTCGCCCGGCCCGCTTTCGCGCTGCCGGAAATGGTTCGGTATTTAACCGTCTTACTTATTATATTGAGATCCCTATTCATTGGATCTTTAGTTCGTAGTGTCCCGTGGGAGTGTAATGCTAATAAGTCAATTTTCGTGCCAAAATAGTTGGCGTTTTTCTGGTTTTAGGTATGGCGGGCGAATAAGCCCCTATGACGGGATATTTCCCATGGGCGTTGGTCATCATGGGCAATGGCGTGAATACCCGGGTCGGCGAGATGGTGATGCGAAATTAAATCAATGCGAGCTTTCTTTTTGGGGGGAGGGCTGGGCTTAAAGTCTTCAATTTTAAAAAATGTATTTTGTCGCAGGGATTGGAAACCTTGGGGGAAAAAGGGGTGATGCGAAAGTGCCTTGGGGTGTCTGTTTGATCTTGTTTTAAATTGTTCTGGATCGATGGGAAGTCATTTAAGGGGTTATTCTGATGGTCTTTTTTGAAGGTATGGGAGGTGTTGCCGGATTGATGCGATGCCGC
>JAKSBM010000984.1 GCA_022361135.1 Desulfobacterales bacterium
ATGGAAGACATTGCCCACCCGGCAGCCGTATTTTTCGGCAATGGCCTTGACCCGGGACAGGGCTTCGGGCAACTGGGTCCGGGGCACACAGGCATCGTTGACCAGGTAGTTGGGAGCCAGGCGGGCGATGGCGCCAAAGGCCCCTCTTCTGCCCTGCCAGAGGCGGTCGCGCTCTTCCTGATTCTTGGCGGTTTTGATGTCCCGGCACTGGGTGGCCATGCAGATCTCTCGGATCTGGTCGGCCTGCTCCTTCAGCCCCACGGTCATGCCCTCCACCTCGATGATGAGAACCGCGGCCGCATCCGTGGGATACCCACAGGGAGAATTGGCCTCCACCGCTTCGATGACCAGGGCATCCATCATTTCCAGGGTATTGGGGACAATGCCGGCGGAAATGATTTTGGAGACGGACTGGGCTGCGGCCTGGATATCGTCGTAGACCGCCAGCATGGTGATGACGTCCTGGGTCTTGGGCAGGATCCGCAATGTGAGTTCGGTGATGATGCCCAGCCCCCCTTCCGAGCCCACCATCAGCCCCCTGAGGTCGTAACCGGCCGGGTCCAATGCGGGACCGCCAATGGTGGCAATCCCACCGTCGGCAAGGACCACTTCCATGCCCAGAATATGGTTGGAGGTCACCCCGTATTTCAGGCAGAGGGGACCGCCGGAGTTTTCCCCCACATTGCCCCCCAGGGTGGAGACCTTCTGGCTGGCCGGGTCCGGGGCGTAGAAACAACCAAAACCAGCCAGGTGCTGCTGGACTTCCAGATTGGTCACCCCGGGCTGAACCAGGGCGTACCGGCTGTCGGGATGGACCTCCAGAATCCGGTTGAACCGGGACATGCAGATGACCAGCCCCTGGGTAACGGAGATGGTCCCCCCGGACAAATTGGTGCCGTAGCCCCGGGGGATGAAATCCACACCAGCGGCATTGGCCGCCTTGACGATTTGGGAAATTTCAGACGTGTTCTCCGGAAAAACCACCACTCCGGGATTGCCCTTCACAAGGGAGGCGTCATAGGAATAAAGCTCAATGCCGGTGTGGGTGATCGAGACATTGGACTTCCCTACGATTGACTCCAGCTCAGTTATGAATTTTTCATCGATCATTGTGTATCCTCTATTGCACAGCCTGTGCCGTAACCCGTTAATTCCGGTTTCCAGCCGCTGCTTCAATAAAAGGACAGCACCGATTTCCAACTTCAGGATTCCGTTGAGAGGAGCAAAAGCAGGAAATCAGATCTCCAGGACAGGTTCAGGGAAACCGGACGTTTTCTGGGGCGAATCTCCTTCTTATAAAGTATGGTGGACCCAAAATGCCCATCGCCTCCGATGAGGTCTTTAACCCTAATGGAGAAAACTTGCAAGTCAATTGGGGCACCCATCCGGGGTAGGCTGGAACAGCCCCCTGGGCACCTAACCCCACTTTTCTACATCAAATTAAATATTTTTTAAAATTACTTGGATAAATAACAATAGATGGGAATTTTTTTTACTAAAACTACAATTTTCCAAAACAAGGAAAAATCAATAAAATTCTTCCCATTCCAAACTGGAGATAACCATTATCAAAGATAACAATCGGTAAAAAAAGGGGGAAAACATGGATGGACAGGGACATAATGGGAATGTCCCAACCTGGGAAAAAGAATTCCACTTCTATCCAGGGAATGAATGGACAGGGGGTGAAAAATCCGGAGAAGTCCGGCTAAAGGAAGGAATCCCAACCCGGTAAAGGAATTTACCGGGTTGGGAGATCATTTTATTTTCTAAGCATCAACCCGGTTCCCAGGATGATCAATGCGATCACCAGGAAGGGGATGAACATGGCCTTGTGGATGGCACCCCAGATGATGTAGACGGATCCGGCGCCGGCCAGGGCGGGCGCAAGGAAACGACTGACCGGGGGCAGGTCCCGGAAGTTCTTCATCACCCAGATATAAAGGGAGATGTAGATGACGTACAAGAAGGAAATGGGCAACTCGGAAACATCCATGAAGCCCCCCCACCATCCGTGGAAGTTGCCGTACCAGACCAGCATCCAGACCGAGGACATGACAAAGCCCAGCACAGCGGATGCCACTGCGGTATCGGTCTTGGGATTCACGGCCTTGAACAGGGCGGAAGCCGGCCCCATGTCCCGGCTGGCAATGGAAAACATGCCCCGGGAACAGCCCATGATCAACCCGTTGAGGGTGCCCAGGCAGGAAATGATGACAAAGACGGAAAGCAGGGCCCCGCTGAACTTGCCGAAAATCAGGGAAATCACCTGAACCGGTGCGCCGTCTCCGGCCTTGAGCACTTCGTCGTTGCCCAGGACGCCGGCGATGCCCAGATAGTAGAGCATGTAAACGGCCATGACCACAAAGGTTCCCACCAGCAGGGCCTTGGGCAGGGTCTTTCTGGCATCCTTGAGTTCGGCATTGATGGAGGTGGCAATGATCCAGCCCTCGTAGGCAAAGGCCGTTGACAGGGTGGCCACGGCCAGCCCGCCCCCGGATTGGGCCACGGCCTGGGCCCCGATGGTGAAGCTGTCCACCAGCTGGCCGGAGGTAACCCCGTTAACCATGCCGATGACGGCCACCAATCCCAGGGGGATAAGCTTGATCACGGTTGCGGAAACCTGCCATTTCCCGGCCAGGACCGGGGCCAGGACATTGAGCAGGAAAAAGAGGGTCATATAGACCATGGCAATGGTCCAAACCGCATTTTCAAGCCCGAACAATGCCTGGGTGTAATTGGCCGATACCCAGGCGAGAACCGCCACCAGGGTGGGGTAATATATAAAGGTCATGAACCAGGCCACCAGGTATCCGGCCCGTTCCCCGTAAGCTTCCTCAAAATAATCCACCACCCCGTTGACCTTGCCGATGCGGGTGGCAATGTGGGAAAACACATAGGCGGTGACCACCATGATCCCACCACCGATGAGCCAGGCAAGCAATGCCGTGGGCAGACTGCCCCCGGATGCGGCCAGGACATCGTCGGCCTTGAAAAACACACCTGAACCAATGACAATCCCCACGACCATGGCCGTGGCGGTCCAGAACCCATACTTCTTCTGCAACTCTTTCATTCTAACTCCCCATTTTTACAAAAGAAAAAAAGTACTTTTTTACAGGAATCCCCCTGTTTTGTAAAGTTTGATTTTCAAAGCAGTTCCAGAAGCAATTGATATGTCAGCCAATAATGGAAATCAGCAACTGAATCAAATTCAGACACCCATTTTCCCAGAGAACCGCTGCCGGCCCATGGATCAGGGGAATTCCATGGGAGACGGCATGCCTTTTCGTCCCGGAAAAAATGGGGGAAAAAATAAAAATCCAGGCCCGGGAGAACCCCATGCCTGGATTTTCACCGGCGGGTGTACCCGGCCCCCTATTCAAGGGGACCGGGCAGTGTTAAGGAAAGGAATTATTCACCTTTGACCTTATCCATATAGGCCTTGAGATCCCGGTCCAGCTCCGTGGAAATCATCATCTCGGGCCGTGAAGCCAGGATTTCCTTCCACTTTCTATTGGCCCGGACCATGACCGGTTCCTTGTCCGTGGATTCCCATTTGTCATAGGAGGTCCAGCAGGACATGGAGGGCAGCCACTGGTCCTTGAACCGGGAAAAGGTGTCGGGATGCCCCAGGTAGGATCCCCCCGGGCCCACCTGCTTCATCACGTCGATGGACATGGCCGCATCGGAGGTATCCACACCTTCGCAGATGCGGATGGCCCGGCCCATCATTTCTTCGTCAATGATGAATTTTTCGTAGGAAATGGTCATGATGGCATCCAATACCCCGAAGACCTGCTCGATCATGTGACCGCCGGCCATGAGACCCATGA
>JAKSBM010000350.1 GCA_022361135.1 Desulfobacterales bacterium
ATTGGGGGCGCCAATGGCGGTAGGTGTTGAAGGAGCGGTTGGCAATCCGGACTTTCCGGCCGACTTCATCGGATTCGGTTTCCGCTGTTTTTTCATAGGCAATGATGTCCCGGGAAAATTTCAGGGCCGCCCCCTGGAAGACCACCCCCATGGAGGTGGAAAAATCATCCAGCACATGGTCGGGCAGGGGGGCGAAGTATTCCCGTTTCACCGCAAAGATGGAGCCGTCGGCCCCCATGACATTGCCGGTGAGGGATTCGAATTCCTTGATTTTTTCTTCGTATTTCCAATAGGCGCTGGTGGATTCGCTGATCCCGTCCAGGGAGTCGAATTCATTGACATACTTCAGGGTGCCGCAGACTCCGCCCCGGTCCGGGGAATGGAGTTCCCGGGCCGTGGCCTTCAGGGCATCCCTGTCCAGGAGGACATTGGCGTCGCTGAAAACCAGGATTTCCCCTTTGAACAGATGGGCGGCTTCGTTGATGGCATTGGTTTTCCCCCGTCTTCCCAGGGCCCGGAAAAGCTGGACTCGACCCGGGTGCTCGGCCATGGCCGCTTCCACCCTCTGGTCGGTGCCGTCGGTGCTGCCGTCGCTGATGACCAGGATGGTGTATTTGTCCCGGGGATAATCCAGGGCCAGGTGGTTGACCAGCTTCTGGTCGATGACCGCGGCTTCGTTGTATGCCGGTACCACGATCTGGATGTCCGGCAGGGCTTCGGGCAGGTGGGGGGGAGTGTCCTTGCCCTTGCTCCCCCGGGCCAGAACCCAGAGCAGGGCCGGATAGAGGGCAAACACATAGACGACATAGAGAAGGCAGAGGGCGGTGATGGTGAGCAGCATACTTATTCCCTTTCCAACCAATGGGAGAGATCCCGTCCGGTCATTTTTTCCAATTGGGCGATGTCCCGTTCAAAAAAGCGGGCCAGGTGATCGAATTCTTCCCGGGAAATCCGGGGTTTGTCCTGGCTTTTATAGGGGGTGTAGAGGAGTTTTTGCACCCAGGGGGTGGATTTGATCCGGCCCACCAGTTCCAGGCCGCCGCAGCGGCGTACGGCCATGGCGGTTTCCTTTACCCACCGGGCCAGGATGGCGGACCGGGGACGGGAGGCGGGCAGCACCTTTCGGGCGTAGGGATAATCGGGTAAAAAATCCAGGCCGGTGAAGGTGCAGAAATCCCGGGCAAAGCCGGCGGGGTCGGCTTTGAGGTCGTCGAAAAAGGCCAGGTGGATCCGGTCCCGGCCAAAAACCGATTCATACTGTTCCAGAAATTTGGCGTAGAGGCAGCGTTCCGGCTTGTGGTAGCCGTTTTTCAACCCCTCCATGAAACTGCCCTGGATCTGGCCGTTGCGTTTGCCGAAAAGATAGGCGGAGAATTCCTTTTCAATGGGGTTCCGAAAACAGATCATGATTTTGCAATCCCCCAGATCCTGGTGGATGCGTTGGGCTGCATGGGGGTGGAAAATATAATCATGGCTGATGTCGGCCCGCAAAGGGAACCCCCGGCCCGGTTCAAAAAAATCCCCATACCAGGACAGGCCCCGGTGGTATTCCCGGTCAAAGAAATAGAGGTCCTTGATGGCGGGCACAAAGCACTGGGGATGGGTTTTGAGAAAGGTGTAAAGCCAGGTGGAGCCGGATTTGGGCATGCCAACATAAACAAGATTGGGCAGGGTTGGATTGGAATGGGTCACAATGAATACGCTTCCTCTTGTGGATAATCGGGGTTAGGGGGTGGTGCAGGGGGACGCTCCCCCGTGCTTCAGGATATAGGCCAGGGACAACAGGGTGCCCAGGACGGACGAGGTTAACAATGCCAGGGCAAAGCCCTTGACCCCCATGCCCTGGATTGAAACCAGGACCAGGGCCGTTGACAGGAAGGCCGTAAAACCGGCCAAGGAAATTAAAAAGGCGGCCCGGGGGTTCAGGTTCAGGGTGATGTAATGGTCGGCCACGGCCCCCAGGCTTCGCAGGGCCTGGACAAGGATTAGGAGGAGGATTAAATGGGATCCTTCCCGGTAAAAGGGGCCGAAGATCCATTCCAGCAGCAGGGGGCCGGCCAGGTAAAAGGTCAGGATAAATAGGAGGCAGAAGATTGAAATCCCCCCCAGAAGACGATTGAGGAGGGCCCGGGGATGGATTTGGGCATTGGCGCCCAGAACATACCTCGGGCCGGCATGGGCATTGAGCACCCCGGCAATGGTGAATTGCAGGGCTGCGATTTTAGATCCCACGGAGAGGAGGGCCACCTGCTCTCCGGCCAGGAGGAATCCGGCCAACACCGTGGGGCCCACCTGGAGGAGCATGGAGGTGAGGGTGGCACCCA
>JAKSBM010000736.1 GCA_022361135.1 Desulfobacterales bacterium
CCCAGATGATGTTGCCTTCCCAGTCCACCTCGTAGATGACGTCGTCCAGCAGGTTTTTTTTTCTTTTTTCCTTGCAGACCACATTCTTATGGCCCAGGATCAGGGTGTTGCCCTTGTCCACTTCTGGGTCCATGCCGGGCACGTAATAGCCCACGGGGTTTCCTTCCCGCTGGTAGTCATGGTGGGCCCGGGCCATCCACTGGGGTTCTTCCCCGGGATCTTCAATGTATTCGTATTCGTTGAACTGCCACTCCACATTCCCGTCCCAGTCCACCTGGATGATGTCCCGGTAGTCCTGGGAGGAAAATTTGGTGTTCCTCTCCCCGGTGTGGCCCAGGATGCGGCCGCCGGGGAGGAGCTTGTTGGGGAAGCCGTGGAGGCCCTTGAACAGCTTGACCTCGCCCCCGTTCATGTCAATGACCAATGCGCCGCGTTCCTTGGCCTGGAAGACCGTGTATCCGTTGAAACATTTCTCCGGATGGTAGACCGTGGCGCCGGTGGGGTAAATGGTGGGGTAACTCATAATATCTCCTAAATTAAAAATCTATAATAGTACAGCCCCTGGGCAATGGCCATCAGCCATTTGCCGGGCTGGAAATTTTTTGTTTTCGTTTGTCCATGATAAAGGGGACCACAATGATGGCCAGGGTCAGGATCATCAATACCACGCAGAGGGGGCGCTGGAAGAGGATTTCCAAGCTGCCGTCCCCCAGACTCAGGGTTTCCCGCAGTCGGTTTTCCATGATTTCCCCCAGGACCAGTCCCATGATGAGGTTGACAATGGGCCAACCCATGCGCAGGAGAAAATAGCCCAAAACCCCCATGACCACGGCCACGCCCGCATCAAAGAATCGGGTGTTCACCGCATATATTCCCACCAGGGAGATGACCATGATGATGGCGGCCAAAAGCCGTCCCGGAATCCGGACGATCATGGCAAAGGGTTTGAGCCAGACCGCCAGCATGGCAAAGGCCACGATGTTGATGAGGAACATGGAGGCGTAAAGGGTGGAGATCAGCACCGGCTCCTTTACCAAAAGCAGGGGCCCGGGATAGATCCCGTTGATGGTAAAGACCCCCAGCAGTACCGCAGACAAGGCATCCCCGGGAATCCCCAATGTGAGCAAGGGAATCATGGCCCCGG
>JAKSBM010000715.1 GCA_022361135.1 Desulfobacterales bacterium
CCATGGATTCGGGCTATGAAATCAGGTCTATGAAAATTGCATTGATCCAGAATCCCGTATCCGGCGGAACCAACGGAAGAAAGATGCTGCCCCGGCTTGAGAGAAAACTCCAGGCCAGGGGAATTCGATATGATCTTTTTCAATCCAGATACAATGGACACCTCTTTGAACTGGCCCGTCAATTGGCGGTGGAAGATTATGACGCCATCGCCTCCATGGGCGGGGATGGAACCAATTATCAAATTTTAAACGGACTTTTGGCCGGCCAAGCCTCGGAAAATTTACCGCCCCTGGCCATTCTCCCGGTGGGGTCGGGAAATTCCTTTGCCATGGATTTGGATATTTTCACGCTGGACCAGGCCGTGGAGGCCATCCATCGAAATCAGCCAACGGAAGTGGATTTGATTTCCTATACCCAGAAAGATCGGGTGCGCTATTTTGTGAATCTCACCGGCCTGGGCTTTGTCACCGATGTGGCTGCCACAGCCGCCCGGTTTAAAGGTTTGGGAGATCTTTCATACCTTGTTGGAATTTTCCACCGGCTTTCTTCTCTGAAGTTTCATCATCTGGACATCATAATTGATGGTGAACGGATTAAGAAAAAAAATTGTTTTGTGGAAATCTGCAATTCCAAATTCACCGGCGGCAGCATGTGCATGGCCCCCCATGCAGAAATCGATGATGGGTTCATGGATGTTATTCTTGTGGATCCCATGTCCCGGCTTCAATTGATTTCCGCCCTGCCGAAAATTTACAAGGGAAGCCACGTGGATCTTCCCCAGGTGCATCGGTTCAAGGCCAGGGAAGTTTCCATCTCCACTTCACCGGCCAAGGGACTTTTACCCGACGGCGAATTATGCGGGGTAACACCTTCCACCTTCACCCTTATCCCCGGGGGGCTGAGATATTTGAAATGAAACATTTAAAATCCATTTGGCATTGGTTCATTGGCGGAATCTTTTTCCTTTTTATCTTTTTTCTGTTGTCCATTTCCCTGTTCACCCGATCCCGGGAAAAAACTTTAGCTTCGGCGGCCGTGCTGTTCCGAATACTTTTGAAACTCATGGGGGTTCGCTTGCAAGTGCAGGGGCTGAAGAAAATTGATCCGGAAAAAAGTTATCTCATCCTGGGGAACCACCAGAGTCTTTTTGATCTCTTTGTCATTCCAGCCTCCATTCCCCTTTGCTTTACCCAGGTGGAAGCGGCCTATCATTTTTCCCTTCCCATCTGGGGGTTCCTTATGCGCAAATGGGGAGCCATTCCCATTGAACGGGAAAACATCGAAAAGGCAAAGGCGAGTATCGAGTTGGCAAGG
>JAKSBM010000165.1 GCA_022361135.1 Desulfobacterales bacterium
GAGCCTCATGCACTTCCAGATGATGCTGGAAGACATCGCCCCGGGCGCCAAGTCCACCTGCGCTCTGTCCAACATCTCCAATGGACCTCCGGAACACCTCCGCGGCATCCTGAACCGGACCTACATGCTCATGCTGTGGAAATACGGCATGCAGTCCGTGATTTCCGATCCCCTGGATACCAAACTCACCGACATCGCCAAGGGCAGAAGAGACGACATTAAAGACCTGGTTTGGGGCATGATGGACGGCACCGAACCCGACATGGGCAGCCTGGACAAGGAACTGCTCGACTATGCCAAGACCTACAAGGTCATCATGGGCGAAACCCTTTATTCCGACAGCTGGCTTGAAATCTAAAAATAAAACCTTACGCACTCGGATCTCCCAGCAACCGGGGCCCGTCCCCGGACAAGGTCGGACCATGTAAACCACAGAAGGCCCCTGTACCGGTTTTTCGGTCCAGGGGCTTTTCTGCCTTTTATTGAATCCAATGGATGAGATTGGAACAGCTAAAGATGGACCCTGTAAAAACAGACAACAATTGGTATTTTCTCATTGTACAGAACCCCGGCACTCCCGATGAAGAGTTCGTGGGATTCACCCACCCCGAAACCCTGGATAATTTTTTGCCCGTTTTCAAGAGCCGGCAGGAGGCTGAAGATTGCTTTACCCTCATGCCCAAGGACTTATTCAACGAAAAATACGACATCCACGCCATCATTGAAGAAGACCTGATGGCCGCAGCACAGACCGCAGGACACCAGATTTATATTTTGGACAAAACCGGAAAGATCCTTTCCGGATTGAAATAAGGAAGAATCGCGTGAGCTTAAAAATCGCATTTGGCGGTAAGGGCGGTGTGGGTAAAACCACCGTCTCCGCCCTCATTGCACGGACCATCGCCGCATTGAACAAAGAAACCAAGGTCATTGCCATTGACGCCGACCCCGTGGCCAACCTGGCCGCCGGCCTGGGCATTGATGAAACCCAACCCATCACCCCCATTGCCGAACTCTCCGACCTCATTGCCGAGCGCACCGGGGCCCAGCCCGGCACCATGGGAGGGTTTTTCACCCTCAATCCCAAGGTGGACGACATCCCGGACCGTTTTTCCATTGAAAAGGACGGGGTCAAACTCCTGGTCA
>JAKSBM010000299.1 GCA_022361135.1 Desulfobacterales bacterium
GCGGCGCATGAGCCACCAGGCGAATCCGGCGAGGAGCAGCCCCAGGGCGATACTGCCCGGAACCTGGTCTCCGATGGCTTCGAATCCGTTTCCCCCGCCGCCGAACCAGGCGAGAAGCAGATTGAGCCAGATGCCCGCGCCGATGAGACTGCAGATAAAGAGAAGGGCGGAGTCTTTTCGCACCCAGGCGTGCCATATCCCGGAAAGTGCGAAGAGGGGATAGGCGCCGGGGAAAAAGCCGGTTTCCGTTTCGACCATCATCCACAGGGTGGCCAGCATGAGGCAGAAAAGCGCGTTCAGCCGGCTCCGGGTAACGAATACCAGGGGAAGCACCCCCAGGGCCCAGTAGAAGATACCGTCGGGGTAATGCTCCCCAATGTGGTAAATCTGGGCAATGAGCATGATGCTGGCTCCGTAGAAGAGGGAGCCCAAAAAAAGCAGGGCCACGCCGGCGGACGGTTCCCCCCGGCGGAATTTCACCAGGCCGTAGCCCTGGACGGCCAGGGTGAGGCCCATGAGGGCGGCCATGCGCAGGGCCCGGGGAATCTCCTCCCAATTGGCCGCCACCAGGGTGATGGCGGTGAGGCCCAGGAAAAGATAGCCCAGGACCATGAGGACCAGATAGCCCCGCTTCCGGGGGGCATCGTAATCCATGCCGTATTCCCGGCAGATGGCCCGGGCCTGGTCCCCGTCAATGATGGCCTTGGATTCCCAGTCCCGGATCTCCCGGACCAGGTCATTCTTGAACAAACGGATCATACCCATGGGATTTTTCCCTTGCCACAGCCCCCCCGGTCCGGGGGCAGCCATGGCCCTAATTGAGATTCAGACGATAGAGGGGGTCCCCCACCAGCACCATTTTCCAACTCAGATAGGGCAGGGCCACCAGATAGGCCTCCCCCAGGGTCAAATGGCCTTCGGTGAGGAGATTAAAGAAGATTTCGGGCAGGGGAAAGCCCTGGATATAGGGTTCCCCCACCGGACCGATGGTGGCCACGGCCCCGTTTTCCAATATATTTTTACACCAGACCCGGCTACCGGGCTTTTTCAAGGTGGTACATTCGCTGGAAGCCATGTGATAGCCCACCGATCCCCGGGTCCATTCAAAGGCGTCCACATAATTGGCCAGGGAATACCAGCCGCAATAGAGGGCGGTCTGGGGGCAGGCCCCTTCCCCGAACAGGGCCTGCTTGTCATCCAATTCCACGGGGAGGATCCCCTTTTCCCGGTGGTGGCGGGCCACCTTGTGCAGGGAGCGGTCGTAGAGTCCGTAGCCCTTGACCTTTTTCTCCCCGGGATCCTTCCACCGGGCATCCAGGTACATCTTTCCCCGGAGACCGTTTTCCTCGGCAAAGAGGGTGTCATCGATGATGCGGCGGACCAGGGCCGGACTGGATCCGTCCAGCCGCCCCACCATGAGGACGTCGGACTGGGTGACCAAAAGCTTTCGATTGCGAAAGCCCAGGTAAAAGGGGTTGGGTTGCCAGAAATTAACGGCATAGCCGCTGTGGCGGACCAGGCTGAGTTCGGAATCAAAGGCGGCACCGGTGTCCCAGTTCCGGGTATCCCGGTTGTGGCCGGCCGGGGCAGCTGTCCCGCCAATGCGCAGGGGCACCCCGTAGAGGGTGACCAGGGCCCGGATTTCAGACCGGCCTTCCAATGCCCGGCGCACCCGGGGAACCACCTTGGTTTCATAGGCTTCCCGGCTACAGGTTTCCCGGTCCGTAATCCAGAGTTGGATGAGGTTTTCCCTGGGGATGTTTCGTTTTTCCATGTAATACCGGGCCAAACCGATACTGGCGGAGGCATTGCGATTGGCAATGACCATGACCTCATCGGGTGCCAGGGCATGGGCCGTTCCGGACAATGCCCATACCAGGGCCATGAGCATCCAGATCCACATGGAAAAACAGGGTTTCATACTCCCCCTTTTATTGGGCGTTGGCGATGATCCTCAATCCGGCCAGGGTCAATTCCTGGTCCACGGTTTCAATGGTATGTGACAGCCCGGCAATGAGGGGGGCCAGGCCGCCGGTGGCAATCACCTTGAGTTCCTCCCCCAACTCCTTCTGCATCCGTTCCACCATGCCGTCCACCATGGCGGCATTTCCGTGGATGATCCCCGATTGCATGGAGCCGATGGTATCGTCCCCGATGACCCGTTTCGGAGCTTCAAATATCTCCACCCGGGGCAGGCGGGAGGCCTTTTGGAAAAGGGCTTCCGAGGAAATCATCACCCCGGGGCAGATGGCCCCGCCCAGGTATTCCCCCGCCGGCGTGATCACGTCAAAGGTGGTGGCGGTGCCGAAATCGATGATGATTAAACCGGTTTTATATTTATCATGGGCGGCCACGGCATTGACAATGCGGTCCGGGCCCACCTCGTTGGGGTTGGAATATTTAATGGGCATGAGCTTTTTCACGGAATCGGGATTGATCCAGATGGGTTCGATGTCCAGGTATCTCCGGCAGAACCCGTCCAGGATGCGCACCGAGGAGGGCACCACCGAGGAAATCACCACCCGTGAAATGGCCGAGGGCCCCAGCCCCTTGTCGGCAAAGAGGGAATTGGCCAGGATATTGAACTCATCGGCGGTGTTGTCCCGAACGGTGCGGATCCGCCAGTTTTCCTTGAGTTCATCTCCATCGTAGACCCCGATGACGGTATTGGTATTTCCCACATCAATTACCAGCAGCATGCTTTCTCCTTATTCAATTTTAACGGTAAAGACCCGGGGATCGGCCCCGGTCATCATCAGGCCCACGGGAACGTTGATATAGGCGTGACGGGCGTAGACCCCGGGTTTCACACCGGCCAGGTCCACAAAGGCATAAATTTGGTCCAGGACATCCTTGCTTCCCATGGTTTCATAGGGCCCCTTGATGTCAATGGTGATTCGCTCGGGCTCCAGCCGGGCCGATGGAGCGGCGTTGATCAGGCGGATGGGAATATTGGCCAGGGTCCGGGTCACCAGTTTTTCCTGGATGGGCACGGTCACCACAATGATGCTGTGGGAGGCCGAATACAGGGAAGGGTCTTCGATGTCCAGGGGGATTTCCTGTTTAAAGGTCTCCCGGGCTTTGCTCAAATCCACGGGTTTGGTCTTGACCACATGGATGGCCGACACCAGGGATCGGGCCCCGGTGAGGGTGACCCGGGCCGGTTCCGGTGCCGCCTCCAGGGAAATATGACCCTGGGCCGGCTCCCCGGCCAGGGGAACGGATACGGCCACGGATTTGGAAATTTTGTCCTCCAGGCGAACACTGAGGAAGGGCGGGGTAATGTCCAGGATTTTAATGGAAGGATCCAGGGGAATCCGCTGTTGGTCCACGGGCAGGACATAGTGGCCCGGTCCCACGGACCCCGAGGCCCCGGCCGGATCAAATTCCAGATCGGTGTAAAGGTCGGCCGGATATTGGATACTGCGCTGATTCAAATGGTCAATGACCCTTGCATCGGCCTGGACCCGGACTTCGATTTTATCGGTGTGATAGTAGGTCAGCACCATGTTCCCGGGGATATTGGTGAATTCCACGGGGAGCAATAGGTCCGTGACCACCGGTTCCCGGAGGCATCCCGGAATCCGGGATGCCCCCCAGGAAAGGGCGATAAAAATCAGAATAATGGATGCAAAAAAGAAGCGCCGGGGACGATCAGGCGTTCCGGATGGCATCGATGATTCGTGTGAATGCTTTGACTTGTTGGACATCATGGACCCTGACGATATGGGCACCATTGTGGAGGGAAGCTGCCACCGCCGCCAGGGTGCCGTATTCGGTTTTCACATGATCCGGACCAATGTCGGTCTTTTCCTTCCGGGTCAGGATATTCTGGATAA
>JAKSBM010000854.1 GCA_022361135.1 Desulfobacterales bacterium
CCAATACCCCACCCCCCTCTGTGTGGGACTGGCCGGGGGCATTGCCACGCCAGAATCCGCCGCCGCTGCATTCAGCATGGGAGCGGCATACATCCTCACCGGTTCCATCAACCAAAGCTGCGTGGAGGCCGGCATCGCCGACTCGGTCAAAGCCCTTTTGGCCACGGCCGAGCAGCCCGATGTGGCCATGGCCCCGGCCGCAGACATGTTTGAAATCGGGGCACGGGTTCAGGTGCTGAAACGGGGAACCCTGTTTCCGGTGCGGGCGGAAAAGCTCTACCGCCTTTACAACGCCCACGGCAGCTTTGAAGAACTGGACCCCAAATTTCAAAGGGAAATCCAGGAAAAATACCTGCTCACGGATTTCAACTCCGCCTGGGAATCCACCCGGTCCTTCTTCCTCTCCCGGGGCAATGTCAAGGAAGTGGAAAAGGCCGAAGCCGACCCCAAACATAAAATGGCCCTGGTATTCCGGTCCTACCTGGGACAATCCTCCCGCTGGGCCATCATGGGAGAACCCCAGCGAAGAATGGACTACCAGATCTGGTGCGGTCCGGCAATCGGCGCCTTTAACCAATGGGCCAAGGAAAGCATCTTCAGCGCACCGGAAAACCGCAGGGCTGCGGACATCGCCCTGAACCTGCTCTACGGCGCCTGCGTCTGCACCCGTGCCGCCTTCCTGCGGGCCCAGGGGATAACCCTGCCGCCGGGCACCTCACCCCGCCCCATGGAGCGGGAAGAGATCCAGAGCCTCTCCGGTCAGGCCTGAAGGGGCCCTGATCAATGTAAAACTTTTGTCAATCCATTGAAATAAGGATGATTTCCCGGGGCTGAGTTCCTATTATGCGTCGAAAAATGACGATAACGCTTACTTGGTAGACGCATGAAGACAACCCAGCCCCGTCCGGAAGACATCGCCATCATCGGCATGGGATGTATTTTCCCAGAATCACCGGATTTGAAATCGTTCTGGCACCTGCTTTTCAGCGGCGTAGACGCCGTTCAGGACGTTCCCAAAGAGACCCATTGGCAGATCAAAGATTACTTTGACGCCGACCCCAATACACCGGATCACACCTATTGCACCCGGGGTGGATTCATTCCCCCCATTGCCTTTGATCCCCTGAGCTACGGCATTCCCCCCAACAATATGGAAGCCACGGATACAGCCCAGTTACTGGGTCTGGAAGTGGCCAAGGCGGCCCTAAAGGATGCCGGTTATGCCGACCATCCCCATCTGCAGGACAAACGGGTCAATGTCATCCTGGGGGTCACCGGCACCCAGGAATTGGTCATTCCCCTGGGGGCCCGCCTGGGTCATCCCATCTGGAAACGGGCCCTGGACAATGCCGGGGTGGACGAAACCACCCGGGATACGGTCATCCAACAAATTTCAGACTCCTACGTCAAGTGGCAGGAAAACTCCTTCCCCGGCCTTTTGGGCAACGTGGTGGCCGGTCGCATCGCCAACCGTCTCAACCTCTCCGGCACCAATGCCGTCAGCGATGCCGCATGCGCCTCCTCCCTTTCCGCCATGCACACGGCCATTCTGGAACTCCAGACCGGCAAGTGCGACATGTCCATCACCGGCGGGGTGGACGTCCTTTCGGACATCTTCATGAACATGTGTTTTGCCAAGACCGGTGTCCTTTCCTTTTCCAGCGACGCCAAACCCTTTTCCAAGGATGCCGACGGCACCGTATTGGGCGAAGGGGTGGGCATGGTGGTCCTCAAGCGCCTCAGTGACGCCGAACGGGACCAGGACCGCATCTACGCCGTCATCAAGGGCATGGGGACATCCTCGGACGGGAAAACCTCTGCCATCTACGCCCCGGCCTCCCCGGGCCAGAAACGGGCCCTGGACATGGCCTACCAGGACGCCGGCGTGGACACCACCACGGTAAAATTGGTGGAAGCCCACGGCACCGGCACCCGGGTGGGGGACAAGGTGGAATTCACCGCCCTGAAATCCTGTTACCAGGCCAACACATCCCAGGATGTGGCCGTGGGATCGGTGAAGTCCATGATCGGACACACCAAGGCCGCCGCCGGTGCCGCCGGCATGATTAAAACGGCCCTGGCCCTGTATCACAAGGTCCTCCCCCCCACACTCAAGGCCGACGAACCCGATCCGGAACTGGAAATCAACGATTCTCCCTTTTACCTGAACAACCGGAGCAAACCCTGGGCAGCCGCCCCGGATCACCCCCGCCGATCCGGAATTTCCGCCTTTGGATTCGGGGGCAGCAACTTCCACGCCGTGCTGGAGGAATACAACCCCAAAAAGGCCGACGCCTCCTGGGATGGTTCCGTTCAAATCCTGGCCTTTTCCCAGGACAGCCCCCAGGCATTGATCAACGCCCTGGATGAATTTGAAACCGAGGTCCAGGATCCAAAAATCAAGGACCAGGCCCGGAAAGCCCAGCTTCTGGCCCACCTGGCCGGCAGGGCCAGAAAGGCATTCGACCACACCCGTGAGGCCCGACTTCTCATGGTGGTCAAGGCCGGAGACGACCTTAAGGAACTGTTCCAAACCGCCCGGACCCTGATCCAGAACCGGGAACCGGTCAAGGCCCCCATCTTTTTCAACCAGGGCCCGGCCAAGGGCAAACTGGGATTTATCTTCCCGGGCCAGGGCAGCCAATACACGGACATGGGAAGGGATCTTTTTTCCGTCTTCCCCGAAGCCATGGACGCCCTGGAATCGGCCCAGGCCGCATTCAAGGGCCAGAATCCCAAGGCCGGAGACAAGGGGCTGAACGATTTTATCTTCCCCCTGCCCCCCCATGCCCAGGCCAAAAAACAGGCCGAAGAAGCCCTGCGCGAAACCGATGTGGCCCAGCCCGGAATCGGTGCCGTCTCCCTGGCCATGACCCGGATTCTGGGACGCTTCGGCATCATCCCGGACATGACCTGCGGCCACAGCTTTGGTGAATTACCCGCCCTCCACGCCGCCGGTTGGATGGACGAAAAAACCCTGCTGGACCTTTCCGTTGCCCGGGGATTCCACATGGCCGCCCCCAAGCGGGAAGGCCGGGATGCCGGTTCCATGCTGGCCGTGAAGGCTGAATTATCCAAGATCGAAGAGGTGATCCGGGAGGAAAAACTCGACCTGATCCTGGCCAATCGGAACACCCCGTCCCAGGGCGTGCTCTCCGGTTCCACCGAAGAAATCGACCGGGCGGCAAAGCTGCTGAGAAAGCATAAGATGCGGGGAATCAAACTTCCGGTGGCCGCGGCCTTCCATTCCAGTCTGGTGGAAGATGCCGCCACCCCCTTCAAGGGTTTCCTGGAAGATCAGCCCCTTTCCCCCACAAAAACCCCGGTATTTTCCAACACCACCGGCGCCCCCTACTCCCAGGATCTTAAGGAAATCCAGATGACCCTGGGCAACCAATTGGTCCACCCGGTGAACTTCATCGGCAACATTGAAAACATGTGGGACCAAGAGGTTCGCACCTTTGTGGAGGTGGGACCCAAAACCGTACTCACCGGACTGGCCAAGGCCATTTTAACGGACAAGAGCCCGGGTCTCATTCCCGTGGACGGTTCCGCCGGTAAAAAATCCGGCCTGGAAGATCTGGCCGTTGCCCTGTGCCAAATTGCCGCCCAGGGCCATGCCGTTAACCTGGCCCAGTGGGAGGAAGAGGTGGACCGCCCCGCCCCCCACAAGATGACCCTCATGCTCACCGGGGCAAACCCGGTACCCAAACCGCCGGAAGCCCCGACCCTTTCCCAAGGTTCCAAACCCGAGAACCCGGCTCCGGCAGCCTCAAATACCAAACACATACCTTCCCCGGAAACGAAGGTTGACCCCGGCCCAGCCCCGGCAGCGGCACCGGAAACGGTTCGCCCCGTGGCCATGGCCCCACAAGGAGAAAAAAAGATGAGTGCCCCCAAACCTGAAGCAGTCCCGGCAGCTGAAGTTCCGGTTGCCCCTGCTGCCACCCATGCCATGCACCTGGTTCACAGGGGACTGGAAGCCATGCAGAACCTCCAGGCCCAGACCGCCCGGGCCCATGAAAAATTCCTGGAAACCCAGGCCCAGGCCGGCCAGACCCTGGCCGCCATGATGGAACAGAGCCGAAATCTGGCCTCGGGTGCCCCCATGACCGCACCGGCACCTTCATACACCGCCCCTGTGGCAGAACCCGCAGCCCCGGTTTACGAACCGGCTCCGGCACCTGCTGCACCGGTGGAACCCGTTGCCCCAGTGGCGGCCCAGACCGTGGCACAGCCGGCCCCCACTCCGGTTCAAGCCCCCGAACCCATTGCGCCTGCAGCCCCGGCCCCGGCGGCCCCGGTTCAGGAAGAAGCAACTCCGGCTGCTCCGGTGAACGGCACAGGCCGGGTCAAGGAAATCCTCTTTGGCATCGTCTCCCGCCTCACCGGCTTCCCCGTGGACATGCTGGAACCGGAAATGGACATTGAATCCGACCTGGGCATCGACAGCATCAAACGGGTGGAAATCATCTCCGAGCTGGAAAAACAGCTCCCCGACCATCCCGGCCTGTCCACGGACAGCATGGGCACCCTGAAAACCCTGGCCGACATCTGCAACGTCATTGACGACAGCGAGGATGCCGCAGCTCCGGCACCCGCCGCAGCCGAAGCCGC
>JAKSBM010000806.1 GCA_022361135.1 Desulfobacterales bacterium
GCGCTGATGCCGGAATAGTTCATGATCTCCCCCACCATGATGAAGAAGGGGACGGCCAGCAGGGGAAAGGAGGAGGCCGAGGTGATGAACTTTTGTAAAATCAGGTCCGGCGGGGTGCCGGTGTCACCAAAGGTAAAATAGGCCAGGGCCGCTGCAATCAATGCAAAGGCAATGGGGATGCTGGAGAGATAAAGCAGCATGACAATGGCAATGGGAAAGGTGGACATGGGATACTCCTTAATGGTCTCCAGTTGAAGCGGGAACGGCAGTTCCGGCGAGGTACCGACATTCCTGGATCAGGAAAAACACCGCATAGATGGTGGTCAGGCCAAAGCCAACGGTGATGGCGGAATTGATATACACCGAGGGGATGTCCAGCACCGGGGTCCGCTTGAGCTTATTGGCCATCATCAACAGCACGCTGAGGTAGACGATGTACCCGTTGATGGCCACCATGAGGACATGGATGACCAGGGTCACGGCCTGTTTCCCTTTTTCAGGGAAGAGCTTGGTGAGCAGGTCGATGCCGATGTGCATCTTGTGGCGGTAGGCCCCGGCCGATCCGACGAAGATGCTCCAGATGAAGGCGCAGGTGGCCACTTCTTCGGCCCAGAAAAAGCCGCCCTTGAAAAAATACCTCAGGATGACGTTGAGGATGACCACTAGAACCGTGACGCAGATGAATGCGGCACTGACCACGATGTCAAACTCCCGAATCCCTTTTTTAATTAAATCCATGGTGGGTTTGCCTTGTTGGAAATGGAAAAAACCCATGGCCCCCGGGGGGGAGCCATGGGCTTGGTGTTAATGTCCGGATTATCTCATGGAATCCAGTTCTTTGAAGAGGGTGTCAAACACGCCGGGGGTCATGCCGGGCTGCTCCTTGTACAGGGGAGCCAGGGCCTTGCGGAAGGCCATGCCGTCCACTTCGTTGAACTTCACACCGTGGGATTCCAGCTCTTTGACCACGCCGCCGTGCTGGGATTTCAGCAGGCTGACCATGTCATGGGCCCCCTTGGTGAATTCGTCCTGGATGATGGTGCGGTATTCCGCCGGGATCTTATTCCATACCTTGGTGGAGATGTAGACCCCGCAGGTGCCCAGGATGTGGCGGGTGGTGGCCACGTTCTTGGTGGGCCCTTCGTAGACCTTGGTGCCCAGGTTGGTGAACTCGGAGCCTTCCAGGCCGTCCACAACGCCCTGCTGTACGGCGGACA
>JAKSBM010000249.1 GCA_022361135.1 Desulfobacterales bacterium
CGGGGATTCCGTTCAAGTCGGTTCTTTATCTGGTGGATCAGGCCAGTAGACAGAAAACCGATTAACCCAACCACCTCCCCCAAAAACACCAAAGCCCCTGCCGGATTTTTCCGACAGGGGCTTTGATGTTTTTAACTTTCTATAAACCCTGCAATATAGCTGCAATCAGCAAGACTACAATCACGCTCAAAAAACAAAATGTTGCCCTCCAGAATCCCCAAACTTTGTGTCTAACTATCATATGGTATGTCTCATCCCAATATGTTTGTCCTCGAACATTTAATCGATTTAAAGAAAACAACATTGAAAACAATATCAATGGAGATATTCCCAAACACAGCCCTCTTGCCCAAACGGAAAGTGATCGACTTAGTGCTTGAGCAAAGCTTAATCTTTGTCCTGCTGTTGATGTAACTAATATACCGAAAAGCCATTTTGCTGGAGTAGTCCCGATGGTGGAAAGCAGTACTGTTTCTACTGGAACCCATATGCCAAAAAGAAGCATTGTGAAAACTATTGTTTTCGCCCCTTGTTCGAAACCATAAATCTGTTTAATTAATCCTGGATAAGTATTATTTACCATTATTACCAACAGAATTAATGCAGTATTACCAAATATAGAAATATCGATTAAGCGTGAAAAATATCTTCGCCACGGATGATTTCCACTGGACATTAGACGGGCAGAATATTCATCTTCATTTCCAGCACCTTCAGTCAATATCGATTGATCAGATAAAGTACGGTTTGCCCGAAGTGAAATTCCTTTTCCCCGAGCAAATAAAACCCATTCAAATAACATAATAGAGAGCATGACGATGAACCACACCCACCATGATTCTTCTATATTAAATGGATCTATCCCAAAAGGCCCCCCAATATTTAATTCACCGGTGAACCGACTTGTAGTTCCAGCAACCAACAGAATTATTAAAACTGGAAATCCAATACCAAGAATTACCTTGTGGGACTGATCAAGTCTCTTTAATTTTTTAACCACACTTTTCATACCTCTCCTTTCCTTTATCAGACAAAAAGGTTGGCGAATATGGACATCACGCATTATCTGATAATCAAAAGTAGACCTACAAAATACCCAAATTAAGTGATGAATTTTTAGAATTGAAACTCTACTTATTATTAAATTAAACACCACACACGCGAAAAACTCAATAAAAGCCACACATTACAAAACCTCCCGCCTTACCTAAAAATAGCATTTGCTCAGGGATCGTGTGGCCTTGAGCAGACCGTTGGAATGGAGGTGCAACAGCTCCAACCGTTTGAGCACCTACTGGAGCGCAGTTTTGGAGCTATCCCGGAATGGAATTTAGAGGCTGCCACCACCCTTCTCGAGACAAGCAAGGACTCCCCGCCCCGGACCGGGTCCAACCGACAACATCAGCCGTTACCCGCCCCAATCGTAACAACACACAAAAAGCTTAAAGACAAAGGCATTCCCCACCAACGTAAACTTTTCCCATATAGCCCACCCCAAAGCAAAGAAGAGACGTGCATCAGTGGATGTGCCAGCCCAAAACAGGGGATATGGAAAAATCCATAGACCCTTATTTTTTACTTGCCTTTCCAGGGAAATTGCTGGTAGACAAACAGAGTTCAAGTGTCCAATGTGACCTTGAGGGAATCCGGTGAAAGTCCGGAACGGGCCCGCCGCTGTAACCGGGGACGAAGACCGTAAAAACCACTGTGGGGTTTTAACTCCATGGGAAGGGCGGTTGATCGAATGATCCGGGAGTCAGAAGACCTGCTTGAACAACATAGCGTGTATCTACGTGGAAAATAGAACGCGACGAATTCATAGAACATGATCTCGGTAAAGAAAAGGGATACCCTGGATCGAATTTTTTCATCGATTCCGGGGTTTTTAATGTCTGCAGCTCTGGAATCCTACCAAGGAGTTGAACATGAAAAGACATTTACATCCCATTCTAATGACCTGCTTGAGCCTTACCCTTCTATTAATTATCGGATTATCACCGGCCCTGGCAGGCCATGGCCCGGCCAAGGAAAAGAAGGTGGGCATCCTGCTCACGGCATTTGGCTCCAGCGAAGCCAGCGCCCAGGTGTCCTTTGAAAACCTGGAGAAAAAAACCCGGGAAGCCTATCCCGATGTTCCCGTATTCTGGGCCTACACCTCCCACATCATCCGCAACAAACTGGCCAAACAGGGCAAGCAACTGGACTCCCCCAAGGTGGCCTTGGCAAAAATGGCCGACCAGGGATTTACCCATGTGGCCGTCCAAAGCCTGCACACCATCATGGGTGCCGAATATGAAGATCTAAATGATGTAATCAATGGCTTTAAAACCATGGGCGCCTTTGAACAGATCATCATGGGACAGCCCATGCTGGCCACCCAGGCCGACATGGAAACGGCCGTGGATGCCATCCTAGCGTCATCCCCAAAAAACGGGAAAAAAATGAGGCCGTGATTTTCATGGGCCACGGCACCCACCACCCGGCCAATGCCTTCTATGCCGCCCTCATGTTCCAGGTTCAGCTCC
>JAKSBM010000003.1 GCA_022361135.1 Desulfobacterales bacterium
GGGAAATCGAATCCGGCCTCACCAAGATGATGGCCATTGGAATGGGCAAACAAAGGGGGGCGGAAACCTACCACAACGCCATCCTGGAATACGGTTACTACGATACCTTTACCACGGTGGTGGACGTGATCCTGGAAAAGGCACCGGTGACCCTGGCTGTGGGAATTGTGGAAAACCAGCTGGACCAGACCGAGGAAATCGGCGTGGCCTGGAATGAAGAAATACCAGCCCTGGACCGGAGCCTCCTGGTCAAGGCCAAGACCGTCTTTGCCCGGCTGCCCTTTGACCAGATCGACCTCATCATCGTGGATGACATGGGCAAGGAAATTTCAGGCACGGGCATGGACCAAAACATCATCGCCCGCACCGTGATCAAGGTGGGAACCGTGCCGGACACCCCCAAGATCCGCCGGATCTTTGTCCGGGATCTCACCCCGGCCAGCCACGGCACGGCCACGGGCCTGGCCAATGCCGATTTTGCCCTCACCCGTTTAATCGACAAAATCGACAAGCACGCCACCTATATGAACTGCCTCTCCTCCTGCGAACCGGCCATGGCCGCCATCCCCATCCACTTTGACACGGACCGGGAAGTCATGGAAGCCGCCCTGCGCACCATCGGATCCAGAACCCCGGAGGAGGCCCGCATCGTCCATATTAAAAACACCCTGCATTTGGAAATCATGTCCATATCTGAATCCATGGTGGACGAGATCAAGGGAATTGATACCCTCGAAATCAAGGGAGAGGCCAAGCCCCTCGCCTTTGATCCCCAGGGGATGCTCGTTCTGCCCTGGTAAAAACTACGAACAACACCCAATACAACGGATATGGAATCCAAAACCCCGTTTCCGGGCGGCATTGCCCGGAAACGGGGTTTTATATTTCAGCCTGAATAAATCTGAACTTCATCTCCATTGCAACCCGGATGGGGTTCCTCCCTAATTCCCAACCCCGCAATGGCATCAGAGGGCGGCAGATCCCTTCCATTTCATTCTCCGGTTGCACTTGGGGCAGGTCACATACCCAAAATGAAGGCCGACACACCCGAGAATGATTCCCACATAGAGCACCGGATCAAAAAAGGAAAAGGCCCGTCGAATCAAGGGGTCCAATCCCATGGGTGCCGATTCCACCGCCGTCGGCAGATACCAGAGCAAGGGCAGAAGGACAACAAAACACAAAAAAAACCGGGCCTGCGCTATGCAGGCCCGGTAAATTAAATTCCAATGGATGAATTTAACCGCCCATTTCCTCCCGGAGATCCTTTTTAAGGATTTTCCCCGTGGCCGTCATGGGAAGGGTTTCACGGACGTGGACAATGCGGGGATACTTATAGGCAGCCATCTGTTCCTTGGACCAGGCCACGATATCTTCTGCCGTGGCCGTTGCACCGGGGTGGAGAACAAGGAAGGCGGTCACCTCCTCTCCATGGCTTTCATGGGGCATGCCCAGGACCGCAGCCAGGGAAATGTCCGGGTGGGTGAGGAGAACCTCTTCGATCTCCCGGGGATAGACATTGTATCCCCCCCGGATGATCATATCCTTGACCCGGTCCACAATATAGAGATAACCGTCCTCGTCCATTTTCCCCAAATCGCCGGTGTGGAGCCAGGCTGTGCCGTCAAAGGCCTCGGCCGTGGCTTCGGGTTTATTGTAATATCCCTTCATCACATTGTGCCCCCGGACCACCACCTCCCCCACTTCTCCCGGGGGCAGGGCCTGGTTTTCCCGGTCAAAAACCGCCACTTCAATGCCCCAGATGGGCGTCCCCACGGAACCGGGTTTCCGCTGGTTGTGGAGATGGGAAAAGGTTACCACCGGACTGGTTTCGGAAAGTCCGTACCCTTCCAGGATGGGAATCTTATATTTGGTTTCAATGCCCTTGATGATCTCCACGGGCAGGGAAGCGGCCCCGGAAATCCCCAGCCTCAAGGTATCGGCAATCTTATTGATGTCGAATTTCCCCTCTTTATCCTCGTAATTGAGCAGGGCCCAATACATGGTGGGCACCCCGGCAAATACAGTCCCCCCTTCGTTCTGGATGGCATTCAAAACCGCTTCGGGATCAAATTTCGGAATAAGTACCAGGGTGTTCCCCGTGGCAAATCCACCCCCCATCTGGACCACCTGGCCAAAGGAATGAAACAGGGGAACCACAAGGACCTGGACATCATCCACCGTGGCCTCCATGAGGATACGGCAACAGAGGGCATTCATGACCAGATTATTGTGGGAAAGCTCGGCCCCCTTGGGAAACCCGGTGGTGCCTGAAGTATAAAGGATCACCGCCGTATCCTCGGGGGAGGTAACGACGGTATCAAAAACCGGCTCGGCCGGGCCGATGAGCTGGCCCAGGGTCTGGGTGCCCTCAATGGGGGAGGCGGCCGTGGGATCGGCAGTGATCACATAGAACAATTCACAATTGTCCACCTGTTCAAACCCGGCAAAACCCTCCTGGGCCATGGGCAGCTCCGGAGTCCCCTGGAAGCAGAAATAGGCCCGGGCTTCGGAATCCTTGAGATGGTAGGCAATTTCACGCCCCTTGAGCAGCACATTCAGGGGAACCACCACGGCCCCGGTCTTGAGGATGCCATAATAAATGATGGGAAAATAGGGCAGATTGGGGCAACTCAGGGCCACCTTGTCTCCCTTGCCGATGCCTTGGGCCGTCAAAGCATTGGCGACCTTGTTCACCATGGCCAGGATCTGGGCAAAAGTAAAACTTTGCTCTCCGAATACCACGGCTTTCTTGGTTGGAAATTCCCTTGCACTGTATTCAAAAGTACTTACCAGGTTTAACATTGAGCGCCTCCTTGGGTTAAAGTGGGGTCAATATACGAACGTCCTTGGTCGACTTTTTCAAGCGAATTTTATTGCTGCCGGGTTTACTTATTTTTGCAGGATGAACCTCTAATTAATCGTAAGGAGTAATTCAGGTCAAGGAATATTTTTCAACGCCCCCGGGGAAGGATACCGTAAAAACCGGCAGTCCCGGACAGGACTGCCGGTAAAAATAACCCACGGGTTCGGCGACTTGATCAGGCCTGGGCATCGATCTCCGCCCGGAGGTCCTTCTTCAAAATCTTACCCGTGGCGGTCATGGGCAAAGCTTCCCGGATGTGAACAATGCGGGGATACTTATATGCGGCCATCTGCTCCTTGGACCAGGCTACGATGTCCGCCTCGGAGGAGTCTGCCCCGTCGTGGAGAACGATAAAAGCAGCCACCTCTTCCCCGTGACTCTGGTGGGGAAGCCCCAGCACCGCCGCCAAGGAGATGTCCGGATGGGTGAGGAGAACCTCTTCGATCTCCCGGGGATAAACATTGTATCCCCCCCGAATGATCATGTCCTTAACCCGATCCACGATGTAAAGATCGCCATCCTCGTCCTTTTTCCCCAGGTCTCCGGTGTGGAACCAGGAGGTGCCGTCAAAGGCTTCGGCCGTGGCTTCGGGTTTATTATAATACCCCAACATAACATTGTGGCCCCGGATCACGACTTCTCCCACTTCCCCCACGGGCACCACCCCATTGTTCCGGTCAAAAAGCTCCACCTCAATGCCCCAGAGGGGGGTGCCCACGGAGCCGGGCTTCCGTTTGCGATAAAGGTGGGTAAAGGTGGCCACGGGGCTGGTTTCCGACATACCGTACCCCTCCAGGATGGGGATGCCGTACTTGGCGTCGATGCCCTTGATAATCTCCACGGGCATGGATGCGGCACCGGAAATCCCCAACCTCAAGGTTTTGGCGATTTTTTCCAGATCAAAGCGTTTTGCCTTGTCTTCATGGTTCAGCAGGGCCCAATACATGGTGGGTACCCCGCCGAAGATGGTTCCACCCTCATCCTGGATGGCCGAAAGGACGGCCTCGGGATCAAACTTGGGAATGAGAATCAAGGTGTTTCCGGAAATCAGCCCCGTATTCATCTGGGCGGTCTGGCCGTAGGAATGGAAAAGGGGAAGCACCACCACATGGACATCGTCGGGGGTGGCCCGGTAGAGATCTTTGCAGCACATGGCATTCATGACCATGTTGGAATGGGAAAGCTGGGCCCCCTTGGGGAATCCCGTGGTTCCGGAGGTGTAAAGAATCAGGGCGGGGTCATGGGGCCGGGTGGGGGCCATGTCGCAGACCGCATCGGCTTCGGCAATGAACTGCCCCAGGGTCTGGACCCCGTCAATGGGAGAGGGGGCGGCGGGATCCGCCGTCATCACACAGAATAATTCACAGGTATCGGTTTGTTCAAACCCGGCAAGCCCCTCCTGGGCCATGGGAAGTTCCGGCGTTCCCTGGAAACAAAAATAGGCACGGGCCTGGGAGTCCTTAAGGTGGTAGGCAATTTCCCGCCCCTTGAGTAGGACATTCAATGGAACAACCACGGCACCGGCCTTGAGGATTCCATAATAAACAATGGGAAAGTGGGGAAGATTAAGGCAACTCAACGCCACCTTGTCCCCCTTGCCGATCCCCTGGGCCTTCAAGGCATTGGCCACCTTGTTCACCATGGCCAAAACCTGGGTAAAGGTAAAACTCTGACCCGCGCAGACAATGGCTTTTTTGTTTGGGAATTCCTTTGCACTGTGCTCAAACGAACTTGCCAGGTTTAGCATTAAACAACTCCTTCAAATCATTGTGGTGGAAATGGAAGGGACTCCACTTCAGTCACGGTTAACAATATTGAACGGAACACATAAAACCAAACATTGTTCAGAGAGACTTTATTTGAGTATCCCAGTCAGGGGGGTGGGGTCAAGGGAAAAATGGAAAAACGGCAGCCCAATGGACTGCCGTTTAAGACTTACATGATTTCGGGCAAAATTATATCCTAATCCGACACCCGGGACCCGTTCTTTCCAATGCGCCAGAACCGGAGGGCGGCCAAAAGGAAATAGGCCAAGGCCAATCCCCAGAGCACCAGGTAATCATCCCGGACCTGGATGAGATCGGCCCCCATGGTGAAAATCCGGATAAACCCCTCTGTACCGGGGACCGAGGGCACAACCATTGCCATTTTCTCCAGATAATCGGGGATCATCTCCACGGGCCA
>JAKSBM010000552.1 GCA_022361135.1 Desulfobacterales bacterium
CGGGGTGGTGGGCGGCGTGGGCCTGGATGATGGGAAGAGTGATGGAGTGATCCCCGCCCAGGCAGACCAGCCGGCTGCCCTGGTTCAGCAGCTCCGATACCCGGAGCTGGATGGCGGAAAATGGATCAGAGCCGCAGTCCAGATCCAGGGACAGATAAACCGGGCCGGAAATGTCCAGGTTCATCAGGGGATCCATGCCGTTTTTCATTTCCAATACCCTTACATTGAAACGCTCTGCCTGTTCCCGCTGGTGACCGTTGATGGTGCGAATGCCGCCCTGGATTAATTTGATGTGGGGGAATTCCTCCATGATCCGTGCAAAGGGGCAGGCATGGGAAAAGGGATTGTTGTCCAGGCTGTCGTAAAGGTCGGGGTGGGCATCCAGGTGAAGGATGGTCAGTTCCGGATAAAGGGGGGCATGGGCCTGGATCAAGGGAAGGGTGACCGAATGGTCTCCCCCCAGGGAGATGACCCTGGCATTTTGTTTCAGCAGCAGGGCGGTGGCTTTGCGGATGGCCCCAAGGGGATCTCCATCGCAATTTACATCCCCGGTGTCCACCAGATGGTCCAGACCGGCCAAGTCGAGATTTTGTTCCGACCAGAGATTGGCGGAATCGCTGAAATAACTTTCCCGGATTCGGGCCGGGGCCTGGGCAGGACCCCTTCGAAAGGTGGAGTTGGCATCAAAGGGAATTCCCTGGATGCAGATGTGTTCGATGTCGGGCGTCAGGGCGTCGGGTGCTACTGCTTTCATGGGGCATTCCTTTCAGGGTGTCAGAGGTTCAACTTGGGGGTGAGGACCAGAGGTCTGGAATCATTTTCCGGTTGATGGAGCGGTTCAATATTTCCAAAAAAGATTGCCGGGGGATTTCCTTGGCACCCATGCGCAAGAGATGGGGGGAGGAGACCTGGCAGTCTATCATGTCAAAATCATGGGCTTCCAGGTGGCGGGCTAGCTTCACCAGGGCCACCTTGGAGGCATCGGCACATCGGCTGAACATGGATTCTCCGAAAAAGGAGCGACCGATGCAGAGGCCGTATAGGCCGCCGACCAATTCGCCGTCCACCCAGCTTTCCACGGAGTGGGCCACCCCCATGTGGTGGAGGGCAATGTATGCTTCGATCATCTCATCCACCAGCCAGGTGCCGTTGTCCTCTTCCTGCCGGGGCTGGGCACAGGCCGTGATCACCTTTTCAAATGCCCGGTTAAAGGTCACGGAAAAGTGATCTTTACGCATGGTTTTACGCAGGCTTTTGGAAATTTTGATCTCCTGGGGCAGGAGGATGAGTCGGGGGTCCGGGGACCACCAAAGGATGGGTTCGTTTTCCGAGAACCAGGGAAAGATCCCGTTTTTGTATGCAAGGACCAGTCGTTGGGGGGTGAGGTCCCCGCCGATGCACAGCAGGCCGTCGGTGCGGGCCAGCCATGCCGGCGGGAAATCGATCTGGGATGAAAGGCGGAACAGCGGCATTCAGCTTTTGAATTTAAAGGTCAGCTTTTGTTTTTTCACGCCAATGGTAACCTTGCCTCCCTTTTCCAGGGCACCGAAGAGAATCTCATCGGTGAGTTTATCCTTGAGTTCGGTCTGGATGAGACGGGCCAGGGGGCGGGCGCCGAATTTGGGATCATAGCCTTTTTGGGCAAGATGGGCTCTCACCTTTGCAGAATAGCTGATGGTCACCTTTTTGTCGGCCAGCATTTCTCGAAGCTCTTTTATATTTTTGTCCACGATCATTTCCATGATGGCTTCGGACAAATGGTTGA
>JAKSBM010001038.1 GCA_022361135.1 Desulfobacterales bacterium
GAAGGCGCCCACCACCGGGGCGTTTTTGTATTGGTTCCCGCTGGTGCCCACGGCCATGTAGAAGCCGGGCAGATCCGATTTGTCATAGATGGGGTACCAGTCGTCGGAAAGATCGTAGAGATCCACCAGTCCCTGGTTTTTATTGGGGATGGGTAGGTCCGGTACCCGCATGGCCTGGCGGCAGGCCTGGGTTTTGAGCTGGGCGGTGAAGTTGGTGTTGTAATCGTCGGGATCCACGTATTCCAAGGGGTCACAGGCCGGCTCCTCCGAGCCGATGAGCCAGTGGTTGCCCGTTTCCGGCCGGGTATAGACCCCGGTGTCGGAATCCGAGGTGATCACCCCGGTCTTTTCCCAGTCGATTCCCCGGGGGCTGGGCACATGGGCCACCTCCACCCGCAGGGCCCGGGTCTTGATCTTCATCTGGTCGGCCACCCCGGCCATGGCATTGATCTTGGCCGAGTGGGGACCGGCCACATTCACCACCACCGGGGCGTGGATTTCCCTGCCGTCGGCCAGCTTGACCCCTTTGGTCCGTCCCCCCTCCTTGAGGATATCCACCACCTCTGTGTTAAAGAGAAACTCCCCGCCCGCGGCCCGCACGGCCATTTCGACATTGTGGCAGGAGAGGGTGGGATCGGAGATATATCCGGATTCGGGAACATACAGGGCGCCGTGGATCATTCCTTGGGACGGTGTGCCGAATTCGGGGTCATCCATGGTCTTCTGTGGGGCAAAGGCGTGAAGGTCCGGGTTGGGGATATAGTCCTTCATCTCCTGGGGTGTGAGTTTGAGATAGCCCACGCCCAGGGCCTCCAGGGATTGGATCACCGGTTTGAGATAATTGTTCTGTTCGGTGAGGGTGACCATGGCTCCGGTGTTTTTGTAAAAGGCCATGCCCTCGGGATCTTCCACACCCAGGTAGCGGTTCCAGTCCAGCCAGTAATAGTAGCCCTCCCGGGCCAGTGCCACGCCCTCGGGGGAGGAGTAGTAGAGGCGGATGATGGCGCAGGATCCGGCGGGGGAACCATGGCCGGATGCGCCCAGGCGGTCGATGCGCAGGGTGTTGCAGCCCTTTTTGGCCAGTTCAAATGCAATGCAGTTTCCAATGATGCCCGAGCCGATGATGATGGCGTCGTAGCTTTTCATGATGATTCCTTTTCCAATTTTGCCAGGATTTCTTTTTGTCCTTCCTGTTTCAATCGTTCCAGTTCGGCCAGAACCTTGTCCGGCAGGGGATCGGGGGTGTGGGTTTCCAGAATATGGGCCACCTCTTCCTTGACCCGGTTTTCCAGGGTGGGGCAGCCTGCGGTTTCCCAGGCGGGAATGCTCTGTTGGTTCATGAGCTGAAGGGGCCACAGTTCGGTTTTAAAATGGGTCAGGGTGTGCTTTTGGCCCAGGAAATGGCCGCAGGGTCCCACATTCTCAATGACGTCCCGGGCCAGGGTCTCCCGGTTCACGGTGATACCCTGGACAAAGCGCCGGGTCATTCCAATGAGTTCGTTGCCCATGACCAATTGCTCCAGGGAACAGGCCATGCCGGCGGCCATATAGCCCACGTCGTGGATGAGGTTGAGCTTGCTCAACCCCTGGCTCAGGATACTGAACGCCGCCTCTGCCCCGGCCTGGGCATCCAGGCTTTTGGCGTCGGTGGCCCCGGCAAGACCCCAGGAGGGCAGGCCGAAGGAATGGGCCACCTCGGCCTGGGCGGCCAGGGCCAAACTGTTTTCGGGCCCCCCCATGGCCATGAGGGCGGTTTTCATGTTGAGGATGCCCACATTGCCGCTCATGGCCACGGGGCAGCCCCTGCGCCGGAGCTGGGCAATGGTGATGTGGATGAGGGATTCCGCCGTGATCTGGGTGATGAGGCCGGCCAGTGTTACCGGTCCCGTGGCCCCGGCCTGGACCGTGGAGCCCGGGATCTGGGGCATGAACCGGTCCGCAGCCACAAAGATGCGTTCAATGACCTCGTCGGGAAAGTGCAGGGGGGCAATGGCCTCGGGATAGGCAATGAGAAAGGGGCGGCGGCTTAAATTGTCCCGGCCCCCGGCAATGACGGTGGCCATTTCATAGACATATTCGCAGCCCAGGGCGGTGTAGCCCAGGAAGACCGAGGGTTTGGTGGTATGGGTGACCAGGGCGGGGAATTCGTGGAGTTCGGCGCAGTTCGCCGGCACATCCTGGGCCGTGCCCATGGGCATGACAAAGTCGATGTGGGGGAGTGCATCGGCCACCAGGGCGCCCTTTTCAATGTCGGCGATGGTGGTTTCCCTGATCTCTCCGGTGACGGCATCCCGGGTGTTGGGACTTCCGGTGGAGGTGCCGTAGTAGCTTTTCTCCCCCTCCACCTCCATGGCTCGGTTCCCCTGTCGGTCAAAGAGGGTCCAGCCCTTGGGGGCGGTGACCAGGCATTCCTCCACAATGAACCGGGGGATGCGGATAATGTCTTCCTTGACCACGGCCCCGGCCTGGATCAGCATTTTTTGGACAACGGAATGGCGGCATTTAAACCCCACCCGTTCAATGACATCAAAGGCAGCCTGGCGGATTTCCCATATCTGGTCGGGGGTGAGAATCTGCATTCCAACGGTTCGGTTCGGTATCTGATTGGACTGGATCAAGGTCGCTCTTCCTCCTATTGCTATGGCTTAAGGGTGAATCGGTTTATGGGGTTTAATTCAATGGATCGTGTCGGGCCTCCTTTAAATGGGGGTGGCCCCGGTGGTCCCAGTCCATGGCCCGGTAAAAGGATTGAACCATGGTTTCCAGGGTCTGGGTGGAGAGCCGGCCCTGGTCCAGGAACATGGGGGGCAGGGTATCCCTAAGGCCGGGACCGCCATGGGCCAGGTTGAACGCCCGTTCCACATCGGCCAGGCCCTTGCCCATGTCAAACAGGGCCTGCGGGGTGACGTCCAGGCCGGTGAGGGCATTGAGCAGATGGGTCTCCGGCTCCAGGTCAAAGGAACGGAGCAGGGAGAGCACCGGCACCTTGCACAGGCCCAGGCTGTCCACCAGAAGGTTGGCCACCACGGCCTTTTTAATGAGGTCTCCCTTGCCGTGGGTGGCGGTGATGTCCGCCGCCTTTGGGGTGCCGAATGCCGCGGTTGCCTCCTCATTACTCCAGGAGTACTCCAGGGAGGCATAGACATTGTTAAAGTCTCCCCCCCTGGAGGAGACGGCATATCCCAGGGCCGTGCCCATGATGTATTCGGGGTGGTAGGCCGTGATTTCCAGACCCTTGACGTGGGCGGCCCGGGCCGCTGCAACCCCGGGAAGGGCATCGGCCATGGCCTTTACTCCCTTGGCCAGGTGGGCGCCCAGCCCCCTTCGTTGGGCGATGTCGTAAAGGAGGCGTTCCATGAC
>JAKSBM010000274.1 GCA_022361135.1 Desulfobacterales bacterium
ATGTCAAAGCCAAATTGGGTGAGCAAATCCTGGTTGTAATCAATATAGGTTTTGAAAAATTTCGGATCCGGAGCTCCCTGGGTGAAGAGCCATGCAGCCCGGACATGTGAGGGGATACGGGGTTGGTAGTCCCCATCCATCAGGGGATAAAGCCGGTCCATGAATATCTTTGCCTGGCCACTCATCTGGCCCATGTAAATGGGGGATCCCACCACCAGGCCCTGGGCGTTGGTCAGGGTCTCCAGGAGCAGGGTCATGTCATCGTCCTGGCTGCAGATACCCCGGGAGCGGCATTTGTTGCACCCGGTGCAGGGGGAGATTTTGAGGTCAGTGAGGTGGTAGAAAATCGTTTCCGCTCCGGTCCGGGCGGCTCCGGCCAGGGCCTGGCAGACCAATGTATCTGTGTTAAAACCCTTCCGGGGGCTGGTGCTGATTCCAATTATTTTGTTCATTTTCATTTCCTTTTGCCCGATCCCAGTTTGAATCGGCACATCTTTTGAAATTCTAAGTGCCGTCGATGAGAAAGCAATGGTTGTGCCATGCCTTAACACCTTTAATTAAATGGGGTATGATGGGGGAAAATGGTTCGCCCGTCGGATTTGGCGGAAAAAACTTTCGGATTTGGTAGAAAATATCAAAACTTCCAAATCCGGCAGTGTTATCCGGGCATGGCCCCCACGAAACCCAAAGGATCACCATGATGAGTGACACCCAGTTTTTCCATGAAGCCACCCTCCTGATTTGCGGGAGTCTGGATATTGAAAAGGCCTTGGACGAGAGTTTTAAACATCTGCGGCAACATATTCCCATGGATCGCATGGTCATGAGTTTGTACGAGGAGCAGTTAAAATGCCTGCGATGTATTGCCCTGGCCGACGGCAACGGGGGCCGGGCCATGGATATCCTCGTTCCCTTGTCCCGGGAGGCCCGGGAGGAGGAACGGGAGGTCTCCGGGAATCTGGACGTCATGGTTTATAATGATCCGGATACCTGTGCCATCAGCCGGGAATGGGCTGCATTCTTTGATATCGGGGACTCTTCCTATATTGTCATGAAGCTTCAAATGGATACGGGGCTGGTGGGTACCCTGACCCTGGAGGCCCGGGGGCGGGACCGTTTCCTCCCCGAGCACGCCCGATTGCTGGGCCTGGTTTGTAAACCCTTTGCCGTTGCCATGTCCAATGCCCTCCAGCACCAGAAGACCCGGGACCTGTCCCGGCGGCTTTCCGAGGAAAATGTTTCCCTTTACAAAAAATTGATGCACGTGCCGGAGGCCGATGTGGTGGGGGCGGAATCCGGACTTCGCCATGTGTTTTCCATGGTTCGCAACGTGGCCGGGGTGGACAGCCCCGTCCTTTTGCTGGGGGAAACCGGGGTGGGCAAGGATGTGGTGGCCAACGCCGTGCACAACCTCTCCCCCCGGACCCAGGCTCCCCTGATCAAGGTCAATTGCGGGGCCATACCGCCCACCCTCTTGGACAGTGAACTCTTTGGCCATGAAAAGGGGGCCTTCACCGGGGCCCACAGCCAGCGCCGGGGATTTTTTGAACGGGCCAACACCGGCACCCTTTTCCTGGATGAGATCGGGGAGTTGCCCCCCGAAGCCCAGGTCCGCCTTTTGCGGGTCCTCCAACACAAGGAAATTGAACGGGTGGGGGGGAGCCGTCCCATTTCCGTTGATGTGCGGATCATTGCCGCCACCAATCGGGATCTTTTGGAAATGGTGGAGGCGGGCAGCTTCCGCCAGGACCTCTGGTTCCGCCTCAATGTTTTTCCCATTGAAATCCCCCCCCTCCGGGACCGGCGGGAGGATATTCCCGGCCTCGCGGCCCGGTTCCTGGCCTCCAAATCCAAGGAGTTGAACATCTATCCGGTGCCGGGGTTGTCCCGGGGGGCCATGGACCGCCTCATGGCCTATGATTGGCCCGGCAATGTCAGGGAGTTGGAAAATGTGGTGGAACGCAGCCTCATCCTCAACCCCGGGCGGCAGCTTCGCTTTGACACCCTGGTGAGCCCCCCGGCATCCACCGGGGCGGGTCCCACGGTCCCTTCCCCGGAGGAAATCCTTCCCCTGGATGAGATGAATGCCCGGTACATCAAACGGGTGCTGGCCCATACCAATGGGCGCATCGAAGGGCCCAACGGAGCAGCCAAGCTCCTGGACATCAACCCCAGCACCCTGCGTAACCGCATGGTGAAACTGGGGATTCCCTTTGGGGCGAAATCCCGAAAAACCGGGGCATAATCTTTTTTTACTCCGGGTTTCGGAATATGGAAGCCCTGCCCTGGAGAAAGGGCTTGATTTCAATCCCAGGTGGATTAAGATACGGCCATTATTATTTAAGGATACCCAACCATGGCCGACAAAACCTATTTTTACTCCGTGGGCACCTGTGACCAGGATCCGGTGCGCACGGTGGAATTGAAAATCAAGCGTTCCATTTTCATTGCCTCCCTGGCCCATGCCTCCTCCATTGACGCGGCCAAGGCATTCATTTCCCGTATTTCCAAGGAAAACAAGACCGCCAACCACAATTGCTGGGCCTATGTGGTGGGGGACAGCGGGGATATTTCCCATTGTTCCGACGCCGGAGAGCCCGCCGGTACTGCAGGCAAACCCATGCTCAATGCCCTCCAGAGCCATGGGATGACCCGGGTGGCCGCCGTGGTCACCCGCCATTTCGGCGGGGTGAAGCTGGGGGTGCGGGGGCTCATCGAAGCCTATGGGGATACGGTGAACGCAGCCATTGAAAAGGCCCCCCTGGTCAAGCTGGTCCAGACCGTCTCCCTGGTGGTCCGTCTGGACTATGGGTTCAACGACACCTTCCTTAACCAGATCCAGCGCTTTGATCCCACGGTGCTGGATACCCGCTACACCGATGCCGTGGAACACGACATTGCCGTGGAGGACATCAACGCCCCGGAATTTATCACCTATCTTACCGAATACCAGGAGCGCGGCGCCCTGACATTTTCCGAAATTTAGTTTCCCTGCCCCGGGAGAAATAGGTGTTGACACAACCCGGAATTTAAGTATATTTAAACTTAATCAATAAATACTTAAATTATCGGATGGCTGTATGAAAACCAAACTCGGGGCCTTGTTAAGGGCCATACGGAATTCACGCCACTTAACCATTAAGGAGGTGGCATCCAAGGCTGGTGTCAGCTCCAGTCTTTTATCCCAGATTGAGCGAAATCGGATTTCGCCCTCCCTGGACACCCTGCTCCAATTGTTGGAGGTCTACGGGGTCTCCCCCAATCAATTCTTCAAGGATTACGAAACCCATTCCAAGGTGGAAATTATCCGGAAGGATGAGCGGAAAATCGTGGAGCGCAAGGGATTCAAGTACGAAAAACTCTGCGGCGAAAGCCAGACCAAGGGGAATCATTCTTTTAATGCCTTCTTTTTGGAATTGGCGCCGGGACAGGAACGGGGGGATGTCGACGACGGCCACCTGGGCCGGGAGTTGGGACTTGTGGTGGCCGGTTCGGCCGAGTTGGTGTATGGCCAGGAAAGCTATGAGATCAAGGCCGGGGATTCGGTGTCTTTCTTTTCCCAGATCCCCCATGTGATCAAGAATAATTCCAAGGAGCTTTTCCAGGCCTATTGGGTGGTTACCCCGGCCGACGGGGAAGATTATTTTGGGGAAAAGTAAGCAGGGAGGAACCATGGGAAAGACCATTGCTGAAAAGATATTTGAAACCCATCTGGTGGACGAACCCTTTGGGGATGTTTCCGTACTCCGTCTGGACCGGGTGTTTTGCCATGAAATTACAACCCCCACTGCCATTGTGGATCTCATGGCCCGGGGTAAGGATCGGGTTTTCGACCCGGATAAGATCAAGGCCGTCATTGACCATGTGACCCCGGCCAAGGATTCCAAGACCGCCACCCAGGGGAAAATCCTCCGGGACTGGGCCCGGCGCCACGGGATCACGGATTTTTTCGACATCGGTCGCAACGGGGTCTGCCATGCCATTTTTCCGGAAAAGGGCTTTGTGAGACCGGGCTTCACCATCATCATGGGTGACTCCCACACGTGTACGCACGGTGCATTCGGCGCCTTTGCCGCCGGCGTGGGCACCACCGATCTGGAGGTGGGGATTCTCAAGGGGGTCTGCACCTTTAAAAAGCCGGAAACCCATAAAATTCATATCCAGGGGGAGCTGGCCCCCGGGGTCTATGCCAAGGATGTGATCCTGGAAATCATCCGCACCATCGGGGTGAACGGGGCCACCAACCAGGTCATTGAATTCACCGGACCCGTGGTGGACGCCATGGACATGGAGGCCCGCATGACCCTGTCCAACATGGCTGTGGAAGCCGGTGCCACTTCGGGGATCTGTCTGCCGGACATGACCACGGTGGAGTACCTCTGGCCCTTTATAAAGGACGAATTTGAAAGCAGGGAGGCTGCCCTGGCATCCTATGGGGCCTTTGCCTCGGATGGGGATGCGGTCTATGCTGCAGAAACGATTATTGATGTGAGCACATTGGTGCCCATGGTCACCTTTGGGTACAAACCTGACAATGTCAAACCGGTTGCCGACATGGCCGGAACCCGGGTGGACCAGGTCTACATCGGCTCGTGTACCAATGGACGCATCGAAGACCTCCGGGCGGCGGCAACGGTTCTTAAGGGGAAGACCATTGCCGATTCCGTCCGGGGAATTGTCTCTCCGGCCACCCCGGGCATTTATGCCCAGGCGTTGGCCGAGGGCATTATCCAGATTTTCATGGACGCAGGATTCTGTGTCACCAATCCCACCTGCGGGGCCTGCCTGGGCATGAGTAACGGTGTCCTGGCCGAAGGGGAGGTGGCTGCGGCCACCACCAACCGGAATTTCAACGGCCGCATGGGCAAGGGGGGGATGGTTCACCTCATGAGCCCGGCCACGGCAGCGGCCACGGCCCTGGCCGGTGAAATCGTTAATTCTGATCTGTTCAACGCATAGGAGGAACCATGAAGACATTCCAAGGAAAGGTCCTCTGCCTGGACCGCTCGGACATCAACACCGACGAAATCATTCCGGCCCGTTACCTCACGGAAATCGAGAAAAAGGCCATGGGTCCCCACCTGCTGGAGGACCTGAAGATGGAGGGCTTTAAACACCCCGGCGACCTGGACGGGGTCGCCGTCATCCTCACCCGGGACAATTTTGGCTGCGGCTCCTCCCGGGAGCATGCCCCCTGGGCCCTGGAGGCCAATGGGATCCACATGGTCATTGCCCGGGGCTTTGCCCGGATCTTCCGCCAGAACATGTTCAATTGCGGCATGCTGGCCGTTTCCCTGGTCGACGAAGACTTGGATCGCCTCTTTGACCTCTGTGCCGGAAACGGGGCGGAGATTGAGGCCGATGTGGAGGCCCTGGTGCTACGGGCCCGTGCCGGGGACCGGGAGGTGGAGATTCCCTTTGCGGTCTCGGATTTTGACCAGGCCCTGGTCCGTGCCGGTGGCTGGGTGGAATATGCCGATGAAAACTATTAGTTAGAATTTGATGTGCTGTATCCAGGCCCCTGATCACTGGGTCTGGAAATGAAAAAGGCCCGGAGTTCGCAATGAACTCCGGGCCTTTTTTTATGGATTTGGCATATTGCCCCGCCCAAGGGCCATGGCCCTTGGGCGGGGGCGTGCCGAAAAAGAATCCAGGCTTAGATGACCTTGTTCAGGATCTCTTCAAAACGGGCCACGGCAGCGTCCACGTCCTTGAGTTTGTCCAGGCCGAACAGGCCCAGGCGGAAGGTCATAAACCCTTCGGGTTCGTCACAGGCCAGGGGTACACCGGCAGCAATCTGCATGCCCTTGGCGGCGAATTTGGAGCCATTCTGCATGGCGGGATCGTCGGTGTAGACGACAACAACACCGGGGGCTTCAAAGCCTTCGGCAGCTACACTTTTGATGCCTTTGGAGGCCAGCAGTTCGCGGATTCTGCGTCCCAGTTCCAGCTGGGCGTCGCAGGCCCGGTCAAAACCGAATTCCTTGGTTTCAACCATGATGTCCCGGAACTGAACCAGGGCGTCGGTGGGCATGGTGGCATGGTAGGCATGGCCGCCGTTTTCAAAGGCTTCCATGATCTGACACCATTTTTTCAGGTCGGCGGCAAAGGAGGTGGAGTCGGTGGCTTCAACCATTTCCCGGCCCTTGGTGCTCATCATGACCAGACCGCAGCAGGGGGAGCCGCTCCAGCCCTTCTGGGGGGCGGTGACCAGGACGTCCACGCCGATTTCTTTCATGTCCACCCAAACGGTGCCCGAGGCCACGCAGTCCAGGACAAAGATACCGCCAACGCTGTGGGCGGCTTCGGCCAGGGCTTTGATGTAGTCGTTGGGCAGCATCATGCCGGATGCGGTTTCAACGTGGGTGGCGAAAACCACTTCAGCCTTTTCCGCTTTAATGGCAGCCACAACCTCTTCCACCGGAGCCGGGGCAAAGGGGGCCTGGGGATCTTCGGAGATCTGGGCGGCCTTGAATACGGTTTCCGAAGCCGGAATTTTGCCGGCGGCAAAGATCTGGCTCCAGCGGAAGGAGAACCAGCCGTTGCGGACAATGAGGCATTTTTTATCGGCGGCCAATTGGCGGGCAACGGCTTCCCTGCCAAAGGTGCCGCTGCCGGGGCCGATGGCCCC
>JAKSBM010000453.1 GCA_022361135.1 Desulfobacterales bacterium
CCGTGAAATATGATTGGACCTGCTCCCATTGCGGCCAGGGCCAGGGAAAGAACCGCTGCCTTGCGGACAAATGTCTGAAATGCGGGCAACTCCAGGCCGCTGCTTCCTGCCTCCATTGCGGAGAATCATTTCGATTGTAGGACAATACTTCCCCGCACCCATGGGTTGATGTTTTATTTGGGCCCACCAAATTTTCAACCCGTGGTTTCGGGAGATTATCCGGCCATCAATTCCCTCAAGCGGGAAAGGTTCACCGGATCCATGGCCTTTCCATCCATATCCTTTGGTGTCTCCAGGATTTTGGGGATGTTTTCCAGCCGGGGATCCTGCATGATGGCGGCAAAGCCCTCATCCCCGATGCAGCCTTTGCCGATGTGGGCGTGGCGGTCCTTTTTGGAGTCCAGGGGAGGGATGGAATCGTTGGTGTGGATGGCGTAGAGTTTCTCCAGGCCGATGGTGCGGTGGAAATCCGCCATGACCGCTTGGTAGGTCTCCCGGGTTCGAATGTCGTAGCCTGCGGCAAAGATGTGGCTGGTGTCTAAGCAGACACCGGTTTTGTCTGGCAGCTGGGCCAGGAGATCCCGTAGTTCCTCGAACCGGCTTCCCAGGCAGCTGCCCTGTCCGGCCGTGGTTTCCAAAAGAAGCCTGGGAAAGTCTCCCGGATCCTGGGCCAATACAGCCCCCAGGGTGCCAATGGCCGTGGCGATCCCTTCTTCCACCCCCCGGCCCAGGTGGGCTCCGGGGTGGAGGACCACATGGTCCAGCCCCAGGGCGGCCGAGCGTTTCATTTCATTGACCAGGGCTTCCTCCGCCTTTTTCCGTTTTTCTTCATCCCCTGCGGCCACATTGATCAGGTAGCTGCAATGGGAGAGGACCACCTGGATTTTGTGTTTTTCTCGCAAACGTTTGAAAATCTCGATCTGGTCCGGGGTGGGGTGGGATTCCTTCCAGGTCCGGGCATTTTTGGTGAAAATCTGAACCGCATTGCAGTCCAGGTCGGCTGCTGTGATGAGGGCGTTTTCCAGGCCTCCGGCCACGGAAAAATGGGCCCCGATCAAGGGGTGGTGTTTTGGGGGCATGTCAGGTGATTCCAGTAAATTCGATTCCCAGCTTTTGTTGGAATTTTTCGATGAGTTTAAATACTTCCCGCAGGCGGTGCCGGTCCAGGTGGGACAGGTTGTCCGGATTAATGTCATTGTCCGGGGAGCGTCCCTCGTCGGTGACGGCGGTGATCTGTCGCCTGAATCTTAATTTCATTAAAAATTGATAGGATTGGAGGATATCCTGGTATTCCCGGGCCGTCAAGGCATGTCGGGTGTAGAGCCGGAAAAGCCGGGTGGGGGTGTGGACGGTGTTGATTTTGTATTTCAAAGCATAGACCCGTGTGACGTCGATGATGGGAAGCTGGGCATATTTGAGATCAATGGTGTTTTTTTTGCTGCCCTTGGACGCCACCTGGAATTTCCCAAACAGGCCCAGGGGAGGTCTGAATTCCAGGGCGTTCTCCGTCATATTCCTCAGGAATCCCGACCAGGCGCCCAAACTGTCAAAGAGATATTGGCGCAGTTCTTCGGCCAGTTCCAAGTGGCCGTATCCGCCTTTGAAATCGAAGAAGATTCCGGCGTGGAGCAGGTCCTTGGGAGATGCCGATCGGATCCATTGGAAAAAGTATTGTTTCCAGACGGACATGGGCTGGCACCATTTGGAATTCATGGCCATGTTGTTCCCCTGGCAGAGGGCAAAACCGGCCCGGTCCAATGTGGTGCATATTTCCCGGGCCAATTGGTCAAACCATGCCTTGGCTTCCCGGTTTTCCCGGTCCGTGGGAAGGTCCTGGAAAAGGATGGCATTGTCCTGGTCCGATATCAGGGTTTGTTCCCCCCGGCCTTCGGAACCCATGATCAGGAAGACAAATGGGCAGGGTGCCGGTCCCCTTTGATTGAGGATATGGGAGATGACCCTCTCCAGCACGGATTGGGAAAAATGTTCAATGAACTGGGTGAGTTCGTCCACGGGGCTTCCCTGGTAAATGGCCGTGCGTAACAGATCCGGCAGCCGGGAATGGATGGATGTGAGGCTGGACAGGTCCCGGTCCGCTTCCAAAGGAAGGACAAGGCGTCCCCCGGGGGGGAGGGCTGAATCCAGGATCTTCGACCGGGAAAGGATGCCCTTGATCTCTCCTTCTTGATCTTCCACGGCCAGGTGATGGCGGTCCAATTGTTCCATGCGGGCCAGGGCCAATCCCAGGGGCTGGTTTTCCTGGATTAGGGGCAGGGGGCGGCTGGGATCCAGGAGTTGGGAAATGGAAAATGGGGACTGGGCAACGGGCATGTGGCGGGCAAAATCCCTGTGGCTAACCAATCCCAGGGGGGGCTCGGAATTGTCCGCAATGAGAAGGGCCCTGCAATGGTGGGTTTCCATGAGTCGGGCCGCCTCCCGGACCGGGGTTTCCGGGGGACAACAGGGGGCCGGATCCAGGCGGAAGTCGGAAATGGGTCTCAGGGTCAGGGTTAATGACATGGATTTATCCTTTCTGTGCGGTGAGCTGGGAGGTCTGGGGATGGATTTCCAGATAGCCGATTTGATCCAAGCTGAACAGGCGGGCAATGTATTTCACGGGAAAGGAATGGGCCCGGGCATTGAAATAGCGGGCCTCCTTATTGTAACGGAACACGGCCGATAAAATGCCGTTATCGATTTTTTCTTTCTGGCTGTCCAGGGTTCGGACCAGGAGGGTTTGGGGCGGGGAAAGGGCCTTGGGTTTGGGCATGGCCTTGAGTCGTTGGAAATCCTGGGTCAATTGATCCTGGAGCCGGGGGAGCAGCTTGACCTGGTCTGGAGTCAGGGGCTGGTCGGCCTGTTCCAGGATGGAGAGCATGGTGGCGATGGCCACGGTGGGCTCCGGGGCTTTGATGGGGATCTCGGTCTTGGGGTTCACTATGGATTGAACCCTGCGGTTGAGCTGATAATGGTCTTCCACCTGGAGGAGGATATGGTTAAAGGCGGCCTGGATCCGGTTCTGGGACCGGAGCAGGCTGGAATAGCCGCCAAAGATTACGCAAAAGAGGACGATGAGGGATACAAATGCACACATGGCGGTGAGAACAAACCAGGGTCTATCCATGGAAAAGCCTCCTTTTAATATCGCAAACGTGCGTAATAGGTTTTCTGGGACGCGGACAGGGCATCTTCAAGGGTGAGGATGCCGTTGTCCTCCAGCAGGGGAATGAGTTTTAAAAATATTTTCGCCGTGGCCACGGCATCCCCCAGTGCCGTGTGGCGTCCGATGATGTCCACCCCCAGCCTTTTGGCAATGGCTTCCAGTCCGTGGTCCTGGTGGGCGGGTTGAAGCAGGGCGGAAAGCAGAAGGGTGTCCAGGATGGAGTTGGTGAAGCTCACTCCGGTCTGGGCCTCCTTTACTTTGAACATTTTCATGTCAAAGGCGATGTTGTGGCCCACCAGGATGGTCTGGGAAACAAAGTTCCTGAAACGGGGCAGGACCGTGTCGATGGTCTCCTTGTCCGCCACCATATCCGGGTGGATGCCGTGGATTCGATAGGAATCCATGGGAATATGCCGTTGGGGATTGATCAATTCTTCAAAACTGTCACGGTAAACAATGCGTTGGTTCACAATGCGCAGGGCGGCTATGGAAATGATTTCATCCCCCTGGTCCGGGCAAAGCCCTGTGGTTTCCGTGTCCAGCACCGTGAATTTGAGCTTTTTCAGGGATTGGCTTCCCTGGGTGACCGGTGGGGTGAACAGGTCGAAATCCAGGAATTCAGGCCGGCTTCCCTGGACCAGGATTTGGGGAGGGCAACAGGCCTTGGGCGGGTTTTCGGGGTCGGCGGCCTGGAATATGAGCATGAACCCGGAGGGTTGGATGGACTGGGTGTTGAGGACCAGGCTGGGGGTAACGGAAAAAAAGGTATTGTCCGATCCGCTGATGCAAAGGGCGGCCTGTTCTTGGGTTTCCCGGTTTTGTTCCAGCAGGGGCTGGATTTTTTCCCCTTCAATGAAATGGAAAATGGATCGGCCCAACCCCAGATCGGGACTGCCCGTTTCCGGGGCAATTCCTGAGAGGAGGGTTTTGGCCTGGTGGTTGTAAAAGATGATTTCCCCCTGGGTATTGCAGATGACAACCCCCTGGGGGATCTGGTCCATGACCGCGGCCAGGAGATTGCGTTCCGTTTCCGTCTCCCGTTTGGCCGAAAGGATTTGGGTTTTTATTTCTCGGTCCAGATGTTCAAAGATGTCGGCAAAATCGTTGATGACCCGGGTCAGGGTTCGGATGTCCCGACTGCCGCTGAGGGTGAGGCGGTGGGAGGGGTTGGCCCCGTATATGATTTCCGCCTCCGCGGCCATGCATTTGATGGGGCGAATATATCGATTGTAGACGATGTCTCCAACCACCCAAAATACCGTAAAAATAATGAATCCCAAAAGAATCAGGGGGTACATTTCATGTTGAAAGATCTGTACCAGATGGGTTTTGTGCAGGGGGGGAAGGTCGGTGATGATGTATACCACCATGCCCAGGGTGACCAGGCAGAGGCTGACCATGGTGGTTAGAAAAAATTTCCAAAAGCGGTCGGTTCGGGTCATGGAATGCGCAGGAAAGGTTCCCGGGCCTTGGACGGCCCGGGAACCGGTTTAGGTTTACGATGATTGGCTATCAGTTTTTACCCCCACCAGCCCCAGCCAAAGGAGGCGGTGAATAAAATGCAGAATATGAGGGTTGCAATGAGATACTTATCTTCAAGGGCCATAATTTCCTCCTTGGTTGGGATTAATCGGCTTCCTTGGTCACATCCAGGGTTTCGGTGTCTGCCCTGCGGATCTGTTCATCCGAGGTGGTGGACATTTCTGCCTTGAAACAGAGACCCCACATGACCACGATGCCCAGGATCCACCAGATGATCTGCCAGGACCAGATGGGTGGGAAACCACAGAATGAAATGGCTTTGTTCCCAATGAGAACACCGGGGCCCAGGGCCAGCAGATACCAGACCGGTACGGCGATCTTCATGCGGGCCCGCCATTTTTTACCATTCTCGGACGGGGCGTCCACGGAGTTGAGCCATTCCCGGACTTCTTTCTGACGGGCAATGGTTTCCTCATCATCCTTGATACCCAGACCGCGGCAGGCATAGGCCACCACAAGACCTGTGAATATGCCCCAGAATGCCGTGTGCATGGAAAGGGGATATCTCCAGATGTAATAGGTGAGGAAACAGGCAACAATGGCGGAGATCAGCCCAAGGACAGCACCGATGCTGGGGAATCTAAATCCCCAGTGAACCCCCAGAAGACAGAGGTACATGATGGTGCCGAATGCCGTGGCAAACCCGCCGATCATAACAATGGCATCCGAGGAGGTCAGACTGACGATGACCGCTGCCGCCGCCAGGATGGTGGCGAAGATTCGGTTGGTCCAGATCTGTTCACTGTGGGAACCGCTCTGTTTACGGACATAACGCCACCAGACATCCCTCTGGATGATGGTGCCGCCGGTGCCGATGTAGGGGGCTGCCGTGGAATGGATGGCAGCAATGGCACCCAGGAAAACCAGCCCGAGGATGGGACCGGGCAGGAATTTGGTCATGAGCATGGGAACCACGTCCCCATCCACCTTGGGTGCCAGTTCACCGGCCATCATAAGAATGCGGGCACCGATGCCCTGGAAGGCGGTGAAGAAGAACAGGGCC
>JAKSBM010001027.1 GCA_022361135.1 Desulfobacterales bacterium
AGGAGAAGTGTGACTACAAAAACAATGAATCCATTTAATTTCATTTTATTTCCTTTCGGTGTTTATTCTGTTTTGTTTGCTCCAACTTGGAGCCTCTTTTTTAATTTTACAGCCATTGGCCCGGATCATTCACACATCCCAAGCCATTGATTCCATTTATTCCTTTGTTACGCCCCCCAGCTCCCGACTCTTCCAGATGTGGTAGACCACGGGGATGATAATCAGGGTCATGATGGTGGAGGAGACCAGCCCCCCCACCATGGGGGCGGCAATGCGCTTCATGATCTGGGAGCCGGCACCGCTGCCGTACATCACCGGCATCAAACCGATGAGGGTGGTGGCCACGGTCATGATCTTGGGACGAACCCGGTCCACAGCCCCTTCAACCACGGCGGTTCGGAGCTGAGCAGATGAAACCATCCGCCCCTCTTTTTTAAAGCGGTAATAGACCTCGTCCAGGTACACCAGCATGACAATCCCGGTCTCTGCGGCCAGGCCGGCCAGGGCAATGAAGCCCACCCCCACGGCCACGGAAAGGTTATAGCCCAGCAGATAAATGAGCCAGAATCCCCCCACCAGGGCAAAGGGAAGGCCGGCCATGACAATGACCACCTCGGTGAAATTTCCAAAATGGATATAGAGGAGGACAAAGATCAAGACCAGGGTGGCCGGTATGATGATGTTCAGGGTTTTCCGGGCCTTTTCCATGTATTCAAACTGCCCGGACCAGACCAGGCTGTACCCGGCGGGAAGGACAATATTTTCTTCCACCAGGGCACGGGCTTCCTTTACATAGGTGCCGATGTCCGTATTTCTAATGTCCACAAAAACCCAGGCACTGGGTTTTGAATTTTCACTCTTGATGCCGGCCGGACCTTTTTTTATGGTAATTTCCGCCAGCTGCCCCAGGGGAACCTGGGCGCCTGTGGGGGTGGGGACCAGCACCCTGGGAAGCTCTGCCAGATTATCCCGGAAATGGCGCTGGTAGCGCAAATTCACCGGATATCGTTCCAAACCTTCCACCGTATAGGTGACATTCATCCCCCCGATGGCCGTGCGAATAATATCCTGGACATCCTGGACCGATAGGCCGTACCGGGCAATTTCCCCCCGGTTGATGGAGAAATCCAGATAATTCCCCCCGGTCACCCGCTCGGAAAACACAGAAAGGGTGCCCTCCTTGTCCCGGAGCAGACCTTCGATGCGCTGGCCAATCCCGGCCAGGGTTTCCAGACCCGGGCCCATGACCTTGATCCCCACCGGGGTCTTGATCCCGGTGGAAAGCATGTCGATGCGGGTTTTAATGGGCATGGTCCAGGCATTGGTCAGGCCGGGGAATTTCACAGCGGTTTCCAGATCATCCATGAGTTCCTGGATGGTCATGTAACGTTCCGTGGGAAGCAATGCAGCCAATGGGGTTTTAATAAAGCCGGGCCAATCATTAAAAAACCAGTCAATGGGCCTTTTCCGCCATTCGTGGAGAATTTTTCCCTTCACCTCCTCGGGCCAGATCAGAGCCAGGGGCTTTTTCAACCAGGGATCCCAATCTGAGAAAAAACGCGTTTTCTTTTCCATTTCATGGGTCACCTTGGGCCTGAGCATGATCACGGTTTCGATCATGGAAAGGGGAGCCGGGTCGGTTGAGGTCTCGGCCCGTCCGATTTTCCCCATGGTGGTCTGCACCTCGGGAAAGCGTTGGATGATCTTATCGGTCTGCTGGAGCAACTCCTTGGCCTTGGTAATGGAGATCCCCGGCAGGGTGGTGGGCATGTAAAGGATATCCCCCTCATTCAAGGGGGGCATGAACTCCGACCCCAATTGTTTCACCGGATACCAGGTGGCCCCCAGCAGGACCCCGGCAATGACCAGGGTGATGAACCGCCGTTTTAAGACCAGTTGAATCACGGGACGGTAAAGGTAGATCAGAATCCGATTCAAGGGATTCCGCTTTTCCGGACGAATCCTTTGGGGAACAAGGCAGAGCCCCATGAAAAGGGATATTCCCAGGGCAGCAACCAGACTCCATTGGGGCATTTCCATTCCCCAGAATCCCAGCCCCAGCACCAGGGCCGGGGGACCGGCCAGTGCCGCCAACCAGATCCAGACCTTTTTCCCCAGGGGCATGGCCGAATCCAGGGAGTTTTCCCGGACAAAGAAGGTCATGAGCACGGGGATAATGGTGACGGCCAGCAAAGATGAGGCAGCCATGGCCGTGGTTTTGGTATAGGCCAGGGGCCGGAAGAGACGCCCGGACTGCTCCATGAGGCTGAAGACCGGTAGAAAGGAGACCGTGATGATCAAGAGACTGAAAAAGAGGGCTGGTCCCACCTCCCGGGCCGAATCCAGAATGATCTGGATATGGGGCTTTTTGCCCCGGTCCCGTTCCAGGTGTTTATGGGCATTCTCCACCATGACCACCGAGGCATCCACCATCACACCGATGGCAATGGCGATGCCGCCCAGGCTCATGATATTGGCGTTGATCCCAAAGGGATACATGATGATAAAGGAGGCCAGAATCCCCACGGGCAGGGTAAAGACCGCCACCAGGGCCGATCGGAAATGGAGGAGAAAGATGATGCAGACCAGGGCCACCACGAACATCTCTTCGGTGAGCTTGGTTTTCAAGGTGTCCACGGCCCGCTGGATCAGGGACGAGCGGTCATAGCCGGTTCGAATTTCCACCCCGGGAGGCAGCCCCTTTTCCAACTCACTCAGTTTGGCCTTGACCCGTTGGATCACCTCCAGGGCGTTTTCCCCATAGCGCATGACCACCACGCCGCCAACGGTTTCCCCCTCTCCATTCCATTCCAGAATTCCCCGCCGCAACTCCGGTCCGATGTGGACCTTGGCGATATCCCGCAGAAGAATGGGAGTTCCCTCGTCGTCCACGCCCAGGGAAATGGTTTCAATGTCCGCAACCGAAGAAAGATACCCCAGTCCCCGGACCATGAATTCGGTTTCCCCCATTTCAACCAGTTTCCCACCGGCATCGGCATTGGAACGCTGGATGGCGGCCTTGATTTTCTGGATGGGGATTCCATAGGCCAAAAGCTTATTGGGATCCACCTCCACCTGGTATTGCTTGACAAAGCCCCCCACAGAGGCCACCTCGGAGACTCCGGGCACGGCCGTGAGTTCATACCGGATGAACCAGTCCTGGAGGGAGCGCAGCTCGGCCAAATCGGTCTGGCCCGTGGTATCGTGGAGTACATACTGGTAAACCCAGCCCACGCCGGTGGCATCGGGGCCCAGACTGGGGGTGACGCCCTGGGGAAGCCGACCCGATACAAAATTCAGATATTCCATGACCCTGGACCGGGCCCAGTAAATATCGGTCCCATCCTCAAAGATGAGATAGACAAAGGAATAGCCGAAAAAGGAGTACCCCCGGACCACCTTGGCAAAGGGCACGGAAAGCATGGCCGTGGTCAATGGATAGGTGACCTGGTCTTCCACCACCTGGGGGGCCTGGCCCGGATATTCCGTATAGATGATCACCTGGACGTCGGAAAGATCGGGAATGGCATCCAGGGGGGTATTGACCATGGCCAAAATTCCGCCCCCGATGCAAAACAGGGTGAGCAGAATCACCATGAAGCGGTTGTACACCGACCATTTAATAATCTTATCAATCATTGGCAGCCCCTATTCCATGTCCTGGAAGAATGCATCATCGGATTCCATGTCGTTGAAAAAGTCATCGGCTCCTCCGGCCGTGGCCGGTCCCTTGGATTTGAGATCCATCATCTTCTGGATGGCTTCCTTGAGCTTGGATTCGGAATCCAGGAGAAATTGACCGGATACAACGATGTTTTCCCCTTCCTTTAAACCGGACAGAACCTCAACACGGCCCCCCTGGATATGGATACCGGTGGTGATTTTTCGAGGGCTGAAACGCCCCTGGCCCCGGGCCACAAAAACCAATTGATCTTCTCCGCTGTGGATCACGGCCTGGGATGGAATGGAAAGCCCCTTTCTCCCCTGGCCGGTGTGGATTTTAATCCGGGAATACATATCCGGCCTCAACATTCCGTCCTTGTTGTCAAAGGCCATGCGGATCACCACATCCCGGGTTTTGGACTGGAGGTAGGGGAAAATATAGGCGATTTTTCCCCGTCGGACCTGGTTGGGGTCGTAGGAAAGTTGCATTTCAACGGCCTGGCCCGTGTACACCAAATTCTGCTCATATTCAAAGATATGGGCCTCCACCCAGACCACGGAAAGGTCCACAATGGTATACAGGGCGCTGCCCTTTTTAATGAAGCCGCCTTCCACGGCATTTTTCATCACCACCACCCCGGTGTGGGGGGAGCGGAAAACCAAAT
>JAKSBM010000527.1 GCA_022361135.1 Desulfobacterales bacterium
CCCATTAAACTCCCCCCCTTGAGGGAACGGCCCGAAGATCTGGCCGACCTGGTCCACCATTTCATCCAAAAGGCCTGCGCCCAGCTGAAAATGGATCCCATGCCCAGCCTCCACCCCGATGCCATGGGGCCATTGCGCAACTATTCCTGGCCCGGCAATGTCCGGGAACTGGAAAACCTTATCAAACGGGCCGTCATCCTGGCCAAAAACGGAAAAATCCGACCAGAAACCTTTTTGCCCAGAGAGCCGGGGGGATACTTGGCAGCCCCACCACCCCGGGGGGATTGGGAAGCCCTCATCGATGAACGGATCCAGGCGGCCTTGGCCGCCCACCTTCCCGGAATTAAAACAGCAACGCCGGCCCTGGCCCAGGCCAAGCCGGACAACGCCCACACCATCCCCCCCCTGGACCAAACCATCCGGGAAAATATCCAGTCCGCCCTGGCCCAATGCCGGGGACGGGTCCACGGTCCCAAGGGAGCCGCAGCCCTCCTGGGCATCAACCCGTCCACCCTGAGGCACAAACTGCGACGGCTGGACATTGATCCCAAAGCATGGAAGAACGCCCGAACCGCCCTTCCCAAACCACCCTCCGAAACCGAGTAATCCATGGGCCATTGCACGGCCGGGATCCCACACACCCCATCTAGGTTTTTTACCTACAACTGTAGGTAAATTTGCTCACCTGCAAAATAGGTGATTTACGGATTGTTAAATGTGACCCGCTCCCATAAGTGTTGTTCTATTCGACTCTACTCCTCTTCCAAGGCCTTGTATCGAATCTGACGCTGAGCGGGGCTCAAAGGCCAACCATCACCCGAACTACTCCAGCACATCTGTCCCTGGGGTCTGGGTAGCATTTAAAACCACACCACATACCACCCACCCCGGTGCAGGCCAGGCAATACCCGAAATAAGAATGGTTTTTAAGACCAATATTTTTGGCCCAATTGAACACCTAACCCAACCACCCTAAAAAGAGGAGGAATCAATGTTCAAAGGAATGCCGAAGATTTTCTGGATTGGCACGGGTCTGATGTACAGCTACGTCTTTCTATTCATGATTTTGGAAATGACCATCCCCAGAAAAAAACAAAAAAAGGTATTCGGGATCCCGGCCTGCTACATCTACAACTGGATCATGGCCCTGTGGATCATCAACGTAATCATTTCCTATATCTTCTTCGCATCCGAAGAAAAACGTGAGGAAAAACTGGAACAGGAAGGAGGCAACCATGGAAGCTAATCCCATTGTATTGGCCGGCGCCCTGGGCTATTTTCTCGTCATTTTCTACATCGGTTGGGCCTCGCGGAAGGCATCCATGGATGCCTCGGATTTCTACGTGGCCGGCCGGAAAATCGGACCCTTTGTCAACGGCAGCGCCCTGGCCGCAACCTATTTCAGTCCGGCCAGTTTCCTGGGCCTGCCCGCATTTATCTTCCTTTTGGGCTATCCCTTCTGGTGGGCCCTGGTTGGCATCATCGGCGGCATGCCCATTGCCACCCTGCTCACGGCAGCCCCGTTGAGAAAATACGAACCCACCTCGTTCACCGATTATTATGCCGATCGGTATGAGACCAAATGGATGCGGCTCTGGGCGTCGATCCCCACCATCATCGGCGGCTTTGCCTACGTCATCCTCTCCATTGTGGGTACGGCCCTCTTCCTGCTCTGTATCTTAAAGTTCAACTTCACCGCCTCGGTGATCCTGGCCTCCATCATTGTCTTTGCCTATGTTTATTTCGGCGGCATGGTGGCCACCACCTTTTCCACGGCCTTCCAGGGCATTGCCATGACCGTGGCCTCCCTGACGGCCACCGTTTATGTTCTGGCCCACTACGGCGGCTTCAACGGCCTCACCGATGCGGTAATGGCCAACAGCCCCACCTTCTTTAACATGCCCTATGTGGCGGAAAAGGCCTCCCATCCCCTCATGGCCACCTGGACAGGGGTTGTGGGTTTCTTCTTTGTCTGGCACTTCGGCTTTTCGGCCATGCCCTACACCGTGGTTCGCTTCTTCACCACCCAGGACATCAAATCCGCCCGGCGCAGCGTATTCTGGGCCGTGCTCATCGGCGGGGCCATGTACGGCGGCCTCATCATCATCGGCACCGGCACCAAGGTCCTCATCGAACAGCTCCATCCCCTGATGCAGACCGACGGCATCAACTCGGCCATCGGCCTTCTCAAACACATGAAAACCGCCTATGGGGTTGCCGGCGCCTCGGTGACGGATTACTCCATGATTTCCGCCATGGAAGCCTTGAACAGCCCCTTCCTCCTGGCCATCATCGCCGCAGGCGGCCTGGCCATCGCCATGGCCACGGCAGCCGGCTGGACCATGGTTCTGAACGTGGTTCTGGGCAGGGATCTCATCGGCAAGGTCATGGGCTCTTCCTGGCCCGAAGAAAAACCGGTTCAATGTACCCGCTACATGACCATCTTCATTATCCTGGTCTGCGGCCTGCTCTCATTCAACCCACCGGCCCTGGTCCTGGACATTTCAGGCGCCGCCTTCATCGTCATCCTCTGCTCGGTGGGACCGCCCTTGATCCTGGGCCTCTGGTGGGAACGTGGAACCACCATGGCCGCGGCATTGAACATCATTGTTCTCACCATTTGCTCCACCGGTTCCTGGATGTATGCCAAGTACACCCTGGGTTCCTACCACTGGTTCTTCCTCAGCGACCCGGCCAATAAGATCTCCACACCCCACCAGTTCTACTGGGTCTTTGTGGGATTTGCCTTTTACATCTGCGTCAGCCTGGTCACCCCCAAGAACAGCGAGGAGGCCATCCAGAAATTTGTCCGGGATCTCAAACCTGAATCCACCGATCGGATCCAGACCAACATCAACGAATAATATCCGGTATCCAAAGCATTAATGATTAACAGGGAGGTAAATTCGTGCACACACCAAACATCGAAATCGGTAAAACCACCATCAGCAGCCTTGTTGACCTTCTGGCAGAGGATTTCAGCGACCATCGAGCCCTGACCTACAACAGCCACGGCATTGACTGCAATTTCAAAGAATTCAGGGAAATCTGCGATGATGTGGCAAAGGGACTCATGGGCCTGGGTATTGAAAAGGGCGAGCACATCGCCGTCTGGGCCAACAACGTACCGGAGTGGGTTATGCTCCAGTATGGGAGCGCCCGGGCCGGAGCGGTGTTGGTCACCGTGAATACCAGCTACCGGAGTTTTGAGTTGGAATACCTCATGGAACAATCGGACAGCACCACCCTGGTCATGATCGGCGGGGTGAGGGAAGCCGATGAATACATCAAAGTGGTCCAGGAAATGTGCCCTGGACTGGAAGGCATGGAAAAGGGAAAAATCCGTTCGGAAAAGCTGCCCAAATTCAAACGGATCATCTTCATCGGGGAAGGGGAACTCCAGGGTGCATACTCCTGGCAGGACATGCTGGATGCGGGCCAGTCCGTATCCCATGCAGCCCTGAAGGAAAGAATGTCCACCCTGGCCCCGGACGATGTGGTGAACATGCAATACACCTCGGGAACCACCGGCTTCCCCAAGGGGGTCATGCTCACCCACACCAACCTCATCGGCAATGCCCAGAGCATGGCCGAATGCATGAGGCTCACCCCGGAGGACACCATGTGCATTCCGGTGCCCTTTTTCCATTGCTTTGGCTGCGTCATCGGCACCCTGACCTGCATGGTTTCCGGCAGCACCATGGCCCCGGTGGTTGCATTTGACCCCGTGGACGTCATGGAAACCATTGACCGGGAAAAATGCAGCGTCATCCTGGGCGTCCCCACCATGTTCATCGCCGAATTGGAAGAAATGGGGGTCAAAGGCTATGACACCTCCCACCTGCGGACCGGTGTCATGGCCGGCTCCCCCTGCCCCATCGAAGTCATGAAAGCCGTGGTGGACAAGATGGGCGCCTCGGAAATGACCATTGTCTACGGACAGACCGAAGCCTCCCCGGGCATCACCCAGACCCGGGTGGACGATCCCCTGGAACTCCGGGTCACCACCGTGGGCCGGGCCCTGCCCGGCGTGGAAGTGAAAATCATCGACGAAGTCACCGGTGACGAACTTCCCCGGGGCCAGCAGGGGGAACTCTGCAGCCGGGGTTACAACACCATGAAGGGCTATTACAAGATGGACGAAGCCACGGCCAAGGCCATTGACGAGGATAATTGGCTCCACACCGGCGATCTGGCCATCATGGACGAAGCCGGAAACTGCAAAATCACCGGCCGGATCAAGGACATGATCATCCGGGGCGGGGAAAACATCTACCCCCGTGAAATCGAAGAGTTCATGTACACCAACGATAAGATCAGAGATGTCCAGGTCGTTGGGGTTCCCTCCAGGAAATACGGAGAGGAAGTGGCCGCCTTTATCCAGCTGAAACCGGATTCCACGGCCACCGAGGATGAAATGCGGGAATTTTGCACCGGCAAGATCGCCTTCCACAAAATCCCCCGGTTCTTCCTCTTTGTGGAGGAATACCCCACCACGGCCTCGGGCAAAATCCAGAAGTATAAACTCAGGGAACAGGCTACCCAGGCCCTTGACCGGGAAACCGAGGCAAAGATCAAAACGGCCTAGAAAAAGCCATTGAGTTACCCGTTAGCCGGGTCAGGAGGTGACTCCTGAATTGCAGCGGGGTGTGGACAGCTCCCTATCCACACCCCGCTCTTTGTTTTTTACCCATATATAAATCCAACCGACTTAAAAACGATTTATGATGTGACCCGGCCGGAGAGGGGCCACAGGTGAGGTTCACCCCCCAATTTCCCCTTTGCCACCACAGCTCAGGGGATAACTGGCGCACTACACAAAAGGCAAGGCATTGCGCCTTGCCTTTTGTATACAACTTGTCAGGGATTTACATCGAGAACCTGGGATGTCTGATCAAATCTTTTTTCCTGCCATCCGGCAAGGGTCAGGAACCCCATGCCCAGAAGCACCATTGAACCGGATTCAGAAACGGGGGCCGGGCGTTGGTGTGGAAGGAAAAATTACAGATCCGAAGATTTGAAGACGATTTCCCCGTCCAGGACGGTCATCCAGATTTGCGTGTCCCGGATGGTTTCCGGCGGTAC
>JAKSBM010001058.1 GCA_022361135.1 Desulfobacterales bacterium
CTCCGGGGGCAGGCAGGAGAGCAGCCCTTCGGAAAAGGCGGAAAAAAGAAGGGAGCTGGTCTGGACATCGGTGTTGAAGATAATTGCCCCGGCCACCTTCCCCTCCCCGTCAAAATAAGGGTAAGTACTGTACTGGGAACTGGTGATGACATCGGTGGACGTCCGGTAAAAGGAGGTCTTATTGAGGATGGGTTCCCCGGATTCCAGGCTTTTAAGGGTGGTGTAATAGTCGTCCACAATGTTGGTGTACAGCTCGTACATGGTCTTGCCCATGTAGTCCTTTTCCTCGAACCGATCCACCTTCTTTTGATAGGGGTTCATGTAGATCAGCCGGTTCTCGGCATTGGTGATGGTCACCCCCTGGGAAAAGGTCTCCCACATGGCGATGATGGCCGGATTCATGACTGCATCCCGGGTCAATCGATGGCGCTGCTTCAGATTCATTCCATTCTCCAAAATAAGAAATTTTGAGTGACAATATAAGAAAGTTTTTATTTTTAGAAGAAAATTCTAGTTTTGTTCCATTCTTCTTCTTTTTCGTCTGATTTCCCAACTGACGGGTCCTCGGTCGAAATTCCATTTAAATCCAGTTCCATACGAAAAATAAAATCCTGATTTCCCTTCCGCCCGGGCTGCTGGCACCGGGTTTGCTATTTTAGGAAATCGTAATGTCCAACTCATAGACATGAGGGTTGCAACCCGGGACATATGAAAACATGACCTTTTAATCAGGAGATGACAATCAATGGATTTTAAGAAGAAAAGATGGATTTTTATCATTTTGATAGCCATTGCCTATGGGGGCGTATGGACCTTCCCCTATATGCTTGAGACATATTATGTGCCCATCCAGAAGGCCTTTGGGTTCACCAATGAACAATTGGGAACCATCATGATGATCTTTGGCATTGCCTCGGCCCTGTTGTACGGACCGGGGGGCTTCATCGCCGACCTCTTCTCGGTGAAGAAGATGCTGGCCACCTCCCTGCTGGGCACCACCATCCTGGGTGCCACCGTATTGACCATTCCCCCCCTGTGGGTGATGTGCGTGATCCAGTTCGGCTATGGGATCACCCTGGTCTTGATCATGTGGTCGGCCCTGATGAAGTTTTTGCGCATGGTGGGGGATGCGGACGAGCAGGGGAAAATCTATGGATTTTTCTTTGCCTTTTCCGGCCTGGCCGGTGCCCTTGAGGGCTTCATCGGCACCCACCTCTACGACAGCCTGGGCCAGAACCTCCACGCATTTAAAATGCTTCTGCTCTTTTATGTGGTCTGTGTCGGCCTGCCCAGCCTGCTCTTTGCCATTTTCTTCAAGGAGAAGGAAGCCTTCCCCGTGGAGGCCGACGGCGAAGACAATAAGATCAAGCTGTCCCAGATTCCGGTGATCCTGAAGATGCCCTTTGTTTGGCTCCTCATCGGGGTGGTCTTTTTCTCCTTTATCTCCAAATCGGGGATGACCTATTTCCAGCCCTATCTTAAGGAATTCTTCGCCGTTCCCGTGGCCACCATCAGTATCATTGCCATCATCCGGCAGCAGCTCATCCGCTTGCTCACCTCCCCGGTGGCCGGGATCATGACAGACCGCACCGGTTCCTCCATCAAAACCATGTCCTTTGGGATGATCCTGGGAATCGTTGCCGGTGCCCTCATGCTGCTCACCCCCCGAACCCCGGATCTGGCCTGGGTGATCATCCTGGCCCTCATGCTTACGGCGGTGTACTACAACACCTGCATGCCCAGTTATTACATCCCCATCTCCGAGGCCAATATCCCCTTGAAGTATACGGGGACCATTGTGGGCATTGTCTCCATCGTGGGCTTCTGCAGCGATATTTTCTACTATAAACTCTGTGGATACTTCCTGGATGCTTACGGCCCCAAGGGTTATTCCATCATCTTTTCCCTCTCCCTTGTCACCAGCATCATTGCCATCGTCTTTGCAGTCCTGCTCTATCGAAATGTAAAAAACATGGCTGCCACCCATGCAGCCGCCGAGGTATAGAAGAACAAAATGAACTATAACGATCTTGTATTGAACCGGAACGAGGTGGAATACCTCCACGAACAAACCCTGGAACTCCTGGAAAAAAAAGGGATTCATTTTGAACATGAAGGGGCACTGGAAACCTTTCGGGCCAATGGCTGTCGCACGGACGGCAACGTGGTCTTCTTTACCCGGGAACAGGTGGACCAGGCCATTGGGCTCAGCCCCCGGACCTTTGACTGGGAATCCCGGGAATCCTCGGTGAAGGTGGACGGCAAGGCAAAGGGACTTTACGGCTCTGCGGCCGGCCCGGCCTTTTTCATGGACGCCGACGGCACGGTGCGCCGGGGGACCCTGGCCGATTACAGAAAATTGGCAAAAATGGTGGACACCAGCGATGTGATGGATTTTGGCCATTCCCTGCTGGTGGACATCGGGGATGTTCCCACGGAGCGGTCCCCTTACATCCAGGTGGCCAATTTATTGAAGTACATGGACAAGCCCATTAACCTCACCGCCATGCAGACCCCGGAGGAGTCGGTGAAAACCGTGGCCCGGAAGCAGATCCAGATGATCAAGCGCTTCTATGGAAAGGAGGGGGGCAACGTGGCCCTGGGCGGGGCCTGCGCCACCGCACCCATGCACTACGGCACCAATGATGTGGATGCCGTCCTGGGATTTCTGGAGGAAAAGCAGCCCATCTCCCTCATTGCCTGCTCCCTGCCCGTGATCACCAGCCATGCTTCGGTGGTTTCCACCATTGTCCAGAACAATGCCGAGGTCCTGGCCGGCCTGGTCCTGGTCCAATTGGTCCAGCCCGGAACCCCCTTTGTCTATGCCACCATTTCCTCCTCGGTGAATCTGCGGACGGTGTCGGCCCTGTTTGGGTCGGCGGAGGTGGCCCTCATGTCTGCGGCCACGGCATCCCTGGCCGATTACTATGATGTGCCCTACCGCTCCGGCGGCAGCCTCACCGATGCCGTGGCCGTGGATTTCCAGGCCGGTGTGGAATCCACCTATAACCTGGCTCCCATCATCCTTTCCAATGTGGACGTGATGCAGTTTTCCTGCGGCTCCCTGGGTTCCTTGAATATCACCTCCCTTGAAAAGTACGTCCTGGACGAAGAGGCTCTGAAGATGGCCCTGCGCATGAAAAAGGGACTGGGGGTAGACCGGGATAAATCCTATATTGAAGGGATTTTGCCCATCAAGCACAAGGGCCATTTCATGACCGGCCCCACCCCCAAAGAGTATTTCGACGAGCATTTCGTATCGGATTTGTTCACCAAAACCGATTACAACAATTGGCAGCAGCGGGATGGCAAGGCCCTCCTCACCAAAGCGGAAGAACGGGTCCAGGCCCGGTTGGATGCCTACGAAGAACGGGAATTTGATTCCCAGCAGATGGAAATTATCCAGGAATATCTGGATTAGTATTTCCCGGGGGTGACATGGTTTGCCGGAACCTCTCCCCGTTATGTTTCCGGCAGTTCCCCCAAAATAAAAGCCGGGCCATCCAGAAAGTGGATGGCCCGGCTTTTTTTAGGAGATGAGTCAGGTCGCGTACTCA
>JAKSBM010000938.1 GCA_022361135.1 Desulfobacterales bacterium
ATCACCCTGAATTAAAACAAAATTTAAACACCCCTTCTTTTCGAACCGTTATCGATTCATACTATCGCCTTGAAATCATTAGTGTTTTTGATTTTTAATTCAAAAACAACTCAAATCACATCTCCCCACCCCAGAACAGCCCCACACGCCAACACCTCTCCATCACCTGTCTTTTCAATACCTTAAATGGCACTCCACACACATGGCACACTACCTGCACTATCCCATGCCGTCAAACAACACGCACGGGGCATTCCCCAATGAATGCCTCCCAAGATAGTAAAAGGAGATAAAACACATGGCCATTAGAAATCGGAAAGCAGGATATAACACCCTCAACGGATACGGACTCAACGCCTTCTCGGATGCGGAACTGGACGCCATCCATTCCGCCACCCTCCAGATCCTTTGGAATACGGGCATCAAGGTGGAAACCCCGGAAGGCCTGGACATCTTCGAAGCCGCCGGTGCCACGGTCCAGCGCAAGGACAAATACGGCATCGTTAAAATCCCCAACTACATGGTGGAAGACTGCATTGCCTCCGCGCCCAAAACCGGATTGTTCTACGGCCGCCGCAAGGAAGACGACTACTTCACCGATTCCAACCGGGTGGCCTTCACCGCCGGATTTGGGGAACATGTGAAAATCCTGGACCCGGAAACCCGGGAAGTCCGCCCCACGGTGAAGCAGGACTTGGCCGACATCACCCGGATCCAGGACTACCTCTCCGCCACCCCGGTCATTGAACGGGCCGCCTGCTCCGGCGATAAAATGCCCGCCTCCCAGCCGGTGCACAACTACGCCGCCATGGTACAGAACACCTCAAAGCATTGCTTCCTGGGATTTGGCGGCGGAAAGAACGCCGAAAAAATTATCGAAATCGCCAAAATCGCCGTGGGCGGGGAAGAAAACTTCAAAGACCGCCCCACGGTCACCGGCTTTGTCTGCCCCACCAGCCCCCTGAGCCTGGTGAATGAATGCTGCGAAGGGATCATCGCCTGCGCCCGGGGCGGCATCGGCATCTCCATCATCCCCATGTCCCTGTCCGGTGCCTCCTCCCCGGCCACCCTGGCCGGTGTTGTAGTCCAGCACAATTGCGAAGTCCTCTCCGCCGTAATCCTCTCCCAGCTGGTGCGCAAGGGCACCCCCTGCGTCTATTGCGGCTGCTCCACCATCATGGACCTGCGCCTGGCCTGCTCCCCCGTGGGCGTGCCTGAAATGGCTCAGCTCTCCGTGGCCACGGCCAAGATGGCCCAATACTAC
>JAKSBM010000452.1 GCA_022361135.1 Desulfobacterales bacterium
CATCTCCGGCACCGGTGAAACCATTGTTTCCATCAAACCCGATGCCTTTAAATATTCCACGTCTTTGATCACCGGCGCCTCCCTCATGGCCTGGGGCTTTGGCTATTTCGGACAGCCCCATATCCTGGCCCGGTTCATCGGCATTGAAAGTGTATCCGCCGTGCCCTCGGCCCGCCGCATCGGCACCACCTGGATGATCATCTGCCTCATCCTGGCCACCTGCATCGGCATCATCGGCATCGGTTACAACGAAGTGGCCCCCCTTGCCGGTGTAAACGGACCCGACGGCAACAAGGAACGGATTTTCCTGGCCCTGACCACGGCCCTGTTCCATCCCCTATTCGGTGGTTTTGTCCTGGCGGCGGTCATGGCGGCGGTCATGTCCACGGCCGACTCCCAGTTGCTGGTGTTGACCTCCTCACTCACCGAGGATTTGCCCTTCTTTGAAAAATTTGACGATGGCGCCAAGGCCTGGATCAGCCGTTTCGGCGTGGTGGGCTTCGCCATTCTGGCCTATTTTATTGCCTCCAAGGATTCCGGCTCCATCCTCCACATGGTGGGCTATGCCTGGGGCGGCTTTGGTGCGGCCTTCGGTCCCCTGGTGATCCTTTCCCTGCTCTGGAGAGGGGTAACCCGCCACGGTGCCCTGGCCGGCATGGTCGTCGGAGCCGTGACCATCTTTGTGGTGAAAAATTACATCAAGATCGAAGGCGAATACTTCTATGAACTCCTGCCCGGATTTATCCTGGCCTTCATCACCATTGTCCTGGTTTCCAAGGTAACCGAAAAACCCTCGGAAGCCACCCTGGCCCAGTTTGATAAGGCCCAGGAAATGGTGAAAAACATCTAGGTTTCAAATGATATAATTACAGGATTCTTTCTGTAATCTGCCCAGGGGGGCAGGCCCGGAACCCGGGTCTGCCCCTTTTTTTATGTGCCCGGTCCGGGAAAATCCCCCGACCCGGACGGGGATGATTTTTTCCTTTGTTTTGGTCTAACCATTGAGTCGATCGGTGTGAATTCCCCTTGAAAACGGGAGTTTTATTCAAAAATGACTCAAATGGGGTGGGTGTGTAAGTTTTTGTTATTCCTTCTATTTTTCTAAAAAACTTCCCAAAAATCCAAAAAGTCAATCATAAATCTGATCAAAAATACCTTGACTAAGTGTAGCCCAAGAGGATACTCATGGTATACTTGTGGTGTACGCTGTTATAGTTTGATGAATCTGAAATACAGAAAGAGGAGGAGGTAAAGCGCAGCAGGCAGTGTTTTAGTGAACCGCGTCCCCAATGGGGGATGCCCAATCAATTTGTCTAAGTGGATCATTTTCCAAAATGGAAAATCATCAACCCGGAGCACACTCACCCTGTGTGGGTATCCCCATGCCCTGGCTCCGGCGTCTGAGCTCAAGTGGAACCCCGAAAACGGAAGGAATAAAATGAGTATTTTATATGTACAATTTGGCCTTTATTTGTTGTTGATGCTGGGAATCGGATACTATTCCATGAGAAAAACCAACAATAATGATGACTTCCTCATTGGCGGCAGGACCCTGGGTCCCTTTACCACCGCCATCTCAGCAGGGGCATCGGACATGTCTTCCTGGTTGCTGCTGGGCCTGCCCGGCGCCATCTTTGCCAAGGGGCTTGTCGAAGGACTCTGGTTGTCCATCGGGCTTGTTTTATTCCAATATCTGAACTGGTATGTGGTGG
>JAKSBM010000339.1 GCA_022361135.1 Desulfobacterales bacterium
ATCCAGGAAAAGATGATGGACCTGACCGGTTTCCTATTGAACAAAGAAGTATAAATCTCCCCCCCGTTCCTTTAATCCTTCCATTTTCAGCGAGGATGTAAATTTTTCTGTGTAACTGCCATTTCCCCTATAGGTGAAATCTATCCTCAAACTCAATGGCAAAGCGGTTCATAGCCGGTTTCCATTCCCTGAGTGGCATTGTCCATTTTTTCGAAGCCGACATTATTGCCAAATAAATTATTTTGCAAACAGATCTATCATTTGGAAAAATTTTTCTGTTTTTGATTGCCTTCCTGATAACACTATTTAGAGATTCAATCGCATTGGTCGTATAAATAATTTTCCGAATATCTTTTGAGTAATCAAAAAGGGGGATGATGTTGTCCCAATGGCTCCGCCACGATTTGCTGATTGTTGGATATTTCCCGTCCCATTTGTTTGTAAAATCATCCAGAGCCTTTTCTGCTATGGATAATGTGTCAGAATTATAGATACATTTTAAATCGGTTGCGACTTCTTTCATATCCTTATTGACAACGTATTTCAGGGAATTCCTAACCATATGGACAATGCAAAGTTGGACTTTGGTTTCAGGATATACAGCATTGATGGCATCTGGGAAGCCCTTCAATCCATCAACGCAAGCGATGAAAATATCCTTCAATCCTCGATTTTGCAATTCAGTTAAAACTGATAGCCAAAACTTGGCCCCCTCATTTTCTGCAAGCCAAATTCCGAGCAGTTCTTTGTGGCCTTCGGTGTTAATTCCCAGGGCTAAGTATACTGATTTTTTTACAACCTGATTATCTTGGTGGACTTTAACCACAATACAATCCAGATAAACAATGGGATAAAGATCATCCAACGGCCTGTTTTGCCAAGTTTGAACCTGCTCTAAGACAGAGTCTGTGACCTTTGATATGAGGGTGTGAGAGACGTCAGCATCGTACATTTCTTTAAATGTCGCGGCAATGTCCCTGGTTGTCATGCCCTTTGCATAAAGGGTCAAAATTTGATCATCGAATTGAGTAAGGCGAGTTTGTCTTTTTTTGACAAATTGCGGATCGAATGATCCATTGCGATCCCTGGGTGTCTTCATGGAGACCTCCCCGAAATCACCTTTCAAGGTCTTCTCTGAAAAACCGTTTCGGCTATTCCCTGATTTTCTTCCATCAGGATTATTCTTTGAATATCCTAAATGGCCTTCGAGTTCAGCATTCAAGGCTGTTTCTACCGTCAATTTGACAAGACGCCGAGAGAGGGCTGATAGATCTTTTTCGGATTTGATATCCTTGGCAAGTTCTTGGGCCAACGCTTCTAATTTCTGCTCATCCACGTGTGTGCTCATCCTTCATTTTAAATTCTTGGTAACTTATAAAATGGTGCGAGCAGTTACACAATTAAATTTACAGGCTCAGATTTAACTTGCGACCACTTGTCCCCCAGACAAGTGCGCTACCAGACTGCGCTACGCCCCGAACAAAAAAACTCTTGAAGATGACAGACCTTCAAGAGTTGACGTGGTCAAGTAAAACTGGACACTTTGTTAAGCGACCTTTTTTAAAAGCCGCTGTTTTTCAAATTCCTTTGGACTCACATAGCCAAGATACGAATGCCGCCTTCGGCTGTTATAAAACATTTCGATGTAGTCAACGATATCTCTCTTGGCATCTTCACGGGTTTTATAATTGGCAAAGAAAACGCGTTCTGTTTTCAAACTGCCGAAAAAGCTTTCGGCGACAGCATTATCCCAACAGTTACCTTTCCGGCTCATGCTGCTGATCATTCCATGGTCCTTCAATTCTTTCTGAAATCTTTTGCTGCAATATTGGCTCCCTCGGTCCGAATGAAACATAAGCCCGGTCCCAGGTTGGCGACGCCAGCGAGCCATGGTTAAAGCATTAATGATCAAATCTGTTTTCATACGATTGCTCATGGACCATCCCACAACCTGACGAGAAAACAAATCAATGACCACAGCCAGATACAACCACCCTTCTTGGGTCCAAATATATGTAATATCAGAAACGTAAGCCCGATCAGGTTCTTGTACCTCAAATCCTCTATTGAGAAGATTGGGGGCCACGGGCAAATCGTGTTTGCTATCAGTTGTCACTTTAAATTTTCTTTTCTGTTTGGCGGCCACACCGGCAAGGTTCATAAGGGTTTTAGCCTTACATCGACCACAGGTATATCCATGTGACACCACTTCTGCTGCAATCCGCCTGGCACCATAGGTTCCCCGGGATCGGGCATGAACATTTTGAACTATGGGAATCATACATTCATATTCTTGTTGACGTTGGGATTTGGGGTTCTTGCACCATCGATAATAACTGCTCCTACCCACCTGCATAACCTGACACAATAGAGCTATTGAATACACCTTCTTCTCATTATCAATAAATTGATATTTCAGCTCATTTCGTTCGCGAAGAAGGCTGCTGCCTTTTTTAGAATTTCACGCTCCATCTTCAATCGTTTGACCTCTTTGCGGAGACTTTTCAATTCAGATTTTAATGCAGCGTCAGCTCCACCGGATTCGGTACCCTCGATTTCATTTTTCCAACGGCGCAAAACACTTACATTTACGCCGAGGTTTCTGGCGGCTTCTGTTGCTTGGTAGCCCTGTTCGGTTATTAACTTGACGGCTTCTTCTTTAAATTCTTGAGTATACTTTTTTCTTTTCTGTTTCATTGGACACCTCCGAGGGGGGATTTATCCCACTCTTAAAAATGTGTCCAGAATTACCGTACCACCTCAGGCACCATAGGTTTGATAATTACGTCGGATTTCGTAAAATTGCTGTCTGGAGTAGCTGATAATCTTGCAAGCCTTGCTCACATTGTCTAATTCCTGGGCTAA
>JAKSBM010000746.1 GCA_022361135.1 Desulfobacterales bacterium
CCTTACTCATGCTGGATATGTTTGATGCATTAAAGGAAATCAACCGCCAGGGCACCACCATACTCCTGGTGGAACAGAATGCCCGTTTGGCCTTGAAATTTGCCCAGCGGGGCTATGTTCTGGAAAACGGCGCATTGGTTTTGGAGGGCAATGCCGACGACCTTTTGGAGAATCCCGATGTCAAAAAGGCCTATCTTGGGGCCTGAACCAACAAGTAAGTTTATCCCACGGCCGGTTTCTGGTAGGATTCCAATTTTAATTTTAGGGGAACGACTACCATGGCCCAATGGTTTGAAATTGAAGAACTTGAAACCGACATCTTTTGCATCCGGGAATCCGTCCATGTTCAGTCCTTTTTGATCAACGGAACCCACAGCTCGCTTTTGATTGATACCGGAATGGGATTTCTGGATATCCGGGAGGCATTAAGGGGCCTGATCAAGCCCAATCTCATGGTGGCCAATACCCATTGGCATTTTGACCACATCGGTGGGAATCATCTATTCCATGAAATTTACATTTCCCACCTTGAAGCGGATCTGATCCGTAACCCCATCCCCCCTTCCACCCTGGTTCCCTTTTATGTGGACCTTTGCCAAAGCCAGAAACTGCCATTGCCCGGAGCAGAGTCGGGCTTTGATTCAGAAAATTACCAAATCCATGGTTTTGACAAAAAAGTGCACATTATCCAGGAGGGGCATATCTTTGATTTGGGAAATCGGAAAATCCAGGTCATTGAAACCCCGGGCCATACCCGGGGAAGCCTTTCCTTCCTGGATCAGCAAACCGGAGGCCTTTTTGTGGGAGACCTGATTTACGACGGTACACTCTATGCCCAGTTCAAGGATTCCGATCCAATTGCATATACAACTACCATCAAACGGCTCATCCATGGGTTCCCGGAAATAACCGTTCTTTATGCGGCACACAATGCCCCCTGTTCCAAGCGGGAAAAATTATTCAAAGTGGATTCTTTTCTGGACGCCTTGAACACGGGGAAAACAACCGCCACCATCAGCCAGGAGGCGTGGGGGCCCTGCCTTCGCCACAAATTCAACGGAATTGAGATGCTCCTGCCCCCGCCGGGAAGCAGTGGCGTGGATCCCCTGCCCTGATCAAACCTGGAACCAGGTGAAGTATTCCCGGTCCGTTTTTACCAGATGGCCGTACAGCAATTCCTGGGTAATGAACTGCAATAGGATAAAAGAGGCCAGGCCACCTCTGCGGTAACGGTTAATCAAACGGCCAAGGCGGGAGGTGAGGCGTTTGTGCTCCCGGATGTGTTTGGGTAGATCCGGACATTGGTTCTGCCCCATGACTTCCTCTTCAAAGGCAAAATGCTCCCGGCTCATCCGGGAAAAGGTATCCAACAGGGTATTGATCTGATCCCGGTTGCGTTCCCTGAGAACTGCAGTTACCAGCTGATTTCCCAGGTCAAAGAGGGCAACGTGCTGGGAATCAATTTCGTGGTGGCCCGAGCTGAAATCATCGTTCCAGGCAAGACGGAGGATATTCTTTTTTTGTTCGGATTCAGTGGTGCTGCTTTTGGATGATTTCCGACTCCAATTGCAGATGGATTTGTCCCGTCCCTGGGCTTTGGCCTGGTAAAGTGCTTCATCGGCCCGCTCGTACCAGGAATCAAAACTTTCCATGGGGTGGAGTTGGGCCAGACCGATGCTGGTGGAGATACCGCTCAGTTCTCCATGCTTCAAATTCCGAACCAGACGCCGGAGTTTTTCCGCCAGTGCCAAGGCGTTCCGCGCCTTGGTATTGGGAGTCAAAACCAGGAACTCTTCCCCGCCCCAGCGGGCAATGCTGTCCCCCTGGCGCACGGTTTTCTTCAACAGATTTCCCACATTTTCCAGAACCGCATCCCCAACGGCATGGCCATGTTCGTCATTGATGGCCTTAAACTGATCCAAATCCAGAATCAACATGCTTAGAGGGGACCGGTTGCGCTTGCTTTGACCCATTTCCTGGCTGATGTGTTCCACCATGGCCCTCCGGTTCAGGAGGCCGGTCAACGGATCTGTCATGGAGAGGCGGTTTAACTCCTTATTCTGCTTTTCCAATAATTGCTGGGTTTCCCTTAATGCGGAATTGGCCCTCTGGATCAAGACATGGCGGTAAAAGAAAAAAAGCGCAATCAATGCTATCCCACCGCCAATGGCGGCAAGCACTTTCAGGTCCATTCCCTTTTCATAGGTGACCCGAACCCAGGCATCGGTGAGGGCCAGATGCTCCTGACGGCTGATTCCCTGGATGGATTTATTTAAAATTGAGAGCAACTCATGTCTGCCCTTGGGCACCAACATGGAAAAGGGGACGGACACCGGAACGGCACCACCAATTTTAAGGGAGTAGAGGGCCTGGTGCTGGATGGTATGGCTGATACCGGCCATGGTCCCCACAACCGCATCCAAATCCCCCTTGGCCAACCCGGCCAGAACCGAATCCAGGTCGGGAAAAAAGATGGGATCAAGGTCGGGATATTCCTGGAGCAACAGGGGCAGTACGGGAGAATTCTTCACCACCCCGATTCGCTTTGAAATAATCCCATGGAAATCCGTCACCAATGGGGCATCCAATGGAACCGCAAATACACAGGGGGCGCTGAAAATCGTACGGGTATGCATCCATCCTTCGGGCACCGTCTGTTCATGGGTGATTTTAATATCGCAGGAGTTTTCCTTTGTCTTCTTTTCACCGATCACCGGGCGGAGGGGAATGCCCAATCCTTTTGAGATATGGGCCATATAATCGGCAACAATGCCCTGGTAATTTTCAACTTCGTCTAAATATTCAAAGGGGTGCCAGCCGATGCCGGTGCAATATTTCAATTCATTTAAAGCAGCCAGGTATTTTTTTTCATCCCGGGTAAGCAGCTGCCCTGCCCCCCTTCCGGGGTATTGGGTTTTAATCAGGGGAGCCAACCCTTTATGATCCGCCGTTGAAAGTGCTTTAATCCCCTTATTCAATATGGATATTAAAATTCCATTATCCGGGGTGACTCCCATGTGGAACTGGATCTTTTCCTTGGCTTCAAAGGCCACGACAATGTCCGTGAAAAGGGTTTGCCGGATCAAAGGATGATAGGTCACATATCCGATGGCCGCATCGGCCTGGTGATAATGGAGTTTTTCCAATTGCTTTTTCGGACTCTCCGCCAAGACAATTTCGGCTTGGTCAATGCCGTCTGCAAAGGTTTTTAAACCGTCGAAGCCTTTGGGAATTACAATTTTTTTCCCCCGAAGATCTGTTTTGTTGTTGATTGATTTACCCTGTTCCCTCTGGGTGAAAACAATAAATTCAGAGGTAAAAAATGGACGGGTCAATCGATAATGATTGCGATTTATGGCCGTGTCTCGAATCATGGCCACGCCATGGGCCTTATCCTGTTTTACCCGGGTATGCAGCCGGGTATTGTTGGATTCCATGATTAATTGGATATCCGTGCCGATGATGTCCGATAAATGGGAAAACAATTGGGTCAAAACACTGCTGGGCGCCTTGGCCCCGGCATTCACCAAACCTGCCGATTCAATGTCCGAGATGACCAGTCTGATTTTTCGATTCCGATTGAGCCAGTTTTTTTCCGCCGGAGTCAGGTCGATGCTGGAAATTTCGCCGGCCCGCATGAGTCCCGAAGGCATGAGGGGACTTTGGAGCCGACCCAATTGATAATAGGTTGAAAAAATACGCTGGACCCTGCGGGGTTCAATGCTTCCCAGGGGGATGAGCTCCGGGGTGATCATCCGCTCGATGATCTTGGACTCCAAAAGCAGTTGCTCCCAGCTTTGGTTGCCTGAATTGTAATGGTTCAATATCAGGTTAATGAGTTCTTTGGGATTTTCCAGGGCATAGGCCCAGCCCTTTAGAGTCGCTTCAATGGCCCGCTCTACCCGTCCGGGGTGTTCGATCAATTCCTTTCTGGAGGTGAAAAAATTATCTCCGTAGAAATCAATCCCATGGCTTCGGGGATCCATGATGTTGACCTCATATCCCTGGTTGCGAAGCCAATGGGGCAATACAGCCAGATGGGCAATGCAGGCGTCCACCTTGCCGGAAACCAAATCGTCCAGGTTGGTTCGATTGGATTCCGCCGGGGTGTATTCTATCTTTTCGGCTTGGGGCCCCAGGGATTCCATGAGCATCATTTCCATGGCAGCATTTGCCGAATTCATGGGGGGTTTTGCCAACTTTTTGCCGATGAGATCGTGGGGGGTATGGATGTCGGAGGAGCCCATGGAAACAATGACCCAGGGTGAATGCTGAAAGATCTGGGACAACCAGACCAATTCCTCCCCTGCGGCATACCGGGGCAATAGCCCCATATCTCCCACCCCGTATACACCGGTCTTTGCTTCAATCCGATTAAGGTCTTCTTCCCTGGATGGGCCCGGGGAAACCAATTCCACGTCCAATCCATTTTCTGCATAAAAGCCCCTGTGCTTTGCCGCATAATAACCGGCAAATTGAAACGAATGGGGCCCCTTGAGCTGGATCTTTATGGACTCCCTTGCCAAAACCACCCCGGAAGAAATCAGGAAAAATACGACCCCGATAATAAGGGGGGAAAACCATCCCATGGTCAATCTCTTTTGTGAATACAATTTTTTAGTCATGGATTCAAATCGCATATATTCAACGCATTTAGGTCATTGATACTTTAAATTCCTTGGAGGAATTTTCATTTTGATTGTTTTCTGGCTGCGGCGATATCCTTTGGGAACGATGAATGCGAGGGAAGGATATCTTCGAAATCTGCATTTATACGCAGTTTTTGAGTATCTTGCATTGCTCAATATTATTTACATTATCCGTTTAAAAGGTCAAGGATTTCAAATGACTTCCGTGTAACCAAAACCTTAGACCGCTCCCTTTATCTGCATGGCCATGCAAAGGCGATTTGCATAAGTATTTAGATTGAATGGTTATTCAAATCGCTATTTCCTATAAAAAAATCCCCATTTCGCCCTTTTAACTTGACCGGTGGGTCGGCTTTTGTTAGTAAACGATCTTCGCCATGGATGGCGTAAGGTGTAGGTATCAATAGATATAAGGTATCGTAAGATTACCTTCCTCCCAGGAGCATTATCTAAAAACACAAACACATCTTGTAGAGGCCGTAGTTCGTTCAAAAACAGCAATAGGAGTACAGAGTCGTTATGTTCAAGAATTTGAGATTAACCTACAAACTCATGATTTCCATTGGAAGCGTTGTATTGTTTGCTTTTGTATTGACCGTTGGAATCATCACCGTGAAACAGGCCGAAATGGCCCGAACAAAGGCAGAAAAGGAATTGTTGCTCCTTTCCCGTCATTATGGACAGCAGGTTCGTTCTAGCCTAGGAGAAGCATATGACGTGGCCAGATCCCTGGCCTATTCCGTATCAAGCATGAAACGGAATAATGAAATCGCCCCCCGGGAAAGTATCATTGCCGGGATGGAAGGACTTTTGAGAAACAACCCCAACTTTTTCGGCGTATGGATGGGGTGGGAGCCCAATGCCATAGACGGCCAGGACAGCCAGTATGCCGGGGAAAAGACAGCCCATAAACCCTCGGGACAATTTGTCCCCTATTGGAATGTTTCCGGTGGAATCCACATCAATCCCCTGGGCAATCTGAACAAGCCCTGGTACATGAACCCCCGGGACACCAAAAAAGAAACCATCCCCGAACCGGGTGTATATAATGTAAACGGCAGGGATTCCCTCCTCCTCAGCGTCTGTGTGCCCATTGTGGTCAATGGAAAAGGGCTGGGGGTTGCCGGGGTTGATTTCACCATTGACCACATCGCGAAAATGGCGGCTGCGATCAAGCCCTATGGAAACGGATACGCAGCCGTACTTACCGCAGGGGGAATGGTGGCAGCCCATCCGGATTCCAGCCTCATCGGTAAATCCCTGGACGGTGAATATCCGGAAGAAGTTATTCGAAAAATCCAGGCCAATGAAACCGTAATCCATGAATTTTCATCCAAGGCCCTCAAGGGTGATGCCATGCTGGCTGCGGTTCCCTTTGACGTGGGAAATACCGGTAAAAAAGGCTACCTGCTGGTGGCCGCCCCCATGGACCGGATCATGGCCGATGTTTACAAAATGCGGAACATGAGTATCTGGATTGCCCTGGTCTGCCTTGTGATCCTCATGGCCTTGATTTTCTGGGTTTCCGGCAGATTGATCATCCGTCCCATCAATGCGGTTGTCCTGGGACTGAAGGATATATCCCAAGGAGAAGGGGATCTGACCCAGCGACTGGAGGTCAATTCAAAGGATGAATTGGGACGGCTGGCCTTGATCTTCAACCAGTTCATTGAAAAACTCCAGGTCATGATCAAGGATATCCAGCAAGGCGTTGTCACCCTGTCCGCCTCTTCCACCCAATTGTCCGGTATTTCCCAAACCATGTCCCATGGTGCGGAGCAGACCTCAAGTAAAACCGACACAGTGGCCTCTTCGGCCGAAGAAATGACCTCCAGCATGAATTCGGTTTCCGCTGCCATGGAACAATCCAGCACCAATGCCAATGCCGTGGCCACGGCTGCGGAGCAGATGAATGCCACCATCAATGAAATTGCACAGAATGCGGAAACGGCCCGGAGCATTTCAGAGGATGCCGTGACCAAGGTAACCGGCTCCACCCAGCAAATGGCCGGATTGGGGGATGCCGCCACCTCCATCGGTAAGGTGGTGGGCACCATCACCGACATTTCCGAACAGGTTAACCTCCTTTCCCTCAATGCCACCATTGAAGCGGCAAGGGCCGGAGAGGCAGGTAAGGGCTTTGCCGTAGTTGCCAATGAAATCAAAGATTTGGCAGGGCAAACTTCGGATGCTTCCCTGGATATTAAAAATGAAATCGACAATATCCAGAAAAACGTATCCACCACCCTGGCCGGAATTTCCGAAATCAGCAACGTCATCAACCAGATAGACGACATCGTTTCCGGAATCGCCACGGCGGTTGAGGAACAATCCGCTGCCACCAAGGAAATCGCCACCAATATCAACCAGGCATCCATCGGAATCCAGGATGTGAACGAAAATGTAACCCAGAGTTCCATTGTGGCCGGGGAGATCACCGAAGAAATTAGTGAAGTCAGCCGCTCTTCCAGTGAAATGGCCGACCAGAGCCAGCAGGTTCAGACCTCGTCCACCGACCTTTCCGAGTTGGCAGATGAATTGAATACCCTGGTTTCCAAATTCAAGGTATGATCCGAATCATTTAAATAATGATGAAAAACGCAAATGGCCTGCTCAAAATTGAGCAGGCCATTTGTATTTAAATGATGTGTATGGGCCTATCCGTGCAGGGGCATTCCCGTAACCTTGGAGGCCACCTCGCCCATGATCTCACCCAGGGTGGGATGGGCATGGATGGTATGGGCCACATCCTTGGCTGTAAGTCCCTTTTCAATGGCCAGGGTGGCTTCGGTGATCAAGTCCGTGGCATGGGGTCCCATGAGCTGAACCCCAAGGACCTTTTGGCTACCGCTTTCAATGATCATTTTGGCTTCTCCGGCAATCTCGTCAATGGCCTGGGCTTTACCCAGGACACGGAAATTCACCGAGGCGGTCTCCACCTCAAATCCCTGGTCCTTTGCATCGGCTTCACTCAGCCCCACGGTTCCGATCTCTGGCATGGTGAAGATTCCGCCGGGCACGGCATGGTAGGACATCTTGCTCCCTTGACCCATGGCATTTTCGGCAGCCACCAGCCCTTCATGTGAGGCCACATGGGCAAGCATGACCTTCTGGGGCCCCAGAATGTCACCAATGGCATAGACGTTATCCACTGCGGTTTTCATGGTTTCATCGGCATCGATCCAACCCGGCCCTTGGGTTTCCAGGCCGATGTTGTCCACACCCAGCTCCTTGGAAAGGGGGGTACGCCCAATGCATACGGCCATGAGTTCGGAAGAAATGGTATCGGCCTTCAGCTTTTTGGGTTTGGGATTGTCCGTGAAAGGGCTTAGCCCCAGTGAAATACTGACGCCCTCCCCGTCGGGGGCACAGGATTTCACCACGGTATCGCAGATCACCTTGATCTTTTTCTTTTTCATTTCCCGGAGGAGGAGTTTGGAAATGGCCGCATCCACGGAAGGCAGGGGCAGGAGTCGGGACATGGCTTCCACGATGGTCACCTGGGTGCCCAGGGCGGAAAAAATACAGGCAAATTCACACCCGATGACACCGCCCCCCACAATGGTCAAACTTCTGGGAATTCGATCCAAAGTCAGGATATCATTGGAAGAAAGGACCCGCTCGTGGTCAAAGGGGAAATCCGGAACATCCATGGGTTTGGTGCCCGTGGCAATGATGAGCTTATCATAGTCCAGCCCCTTAACCTCACCGGCCCCATTGGTAACTTCCACTTTACCCGGTGCGGCAATGCGCCCCATGCCCATTTCAACGGCAACCCCCCGGGCTTTGAGCAAACCGTCAATCCCCTTTCTTTGGGAAACCAGAATTTTATCCTTCCTGGCCATGAGGGTGGGCATGTCCGGGGTGATCTCTCCGGAAATATTGATGCCGAGGCTGCCGGCCTCCTTACATTTCAAGAAAACATCGGCGGAATTTTTCATGATTTTTGAAGGGATACAGCCCCAGTTCAGGCAGGTTCCCCCCAGGTTTTCCTTTTCCACCAGGGTGACGTCCCCCCCCAGGGCGGCCGCTCTCAGTGCTGCGATGTAACCACCGGGTCCTCCGCCGATAACTATTACTTTTACAGACATGTCTC
>JAKSBM010000619.1 GCA_022361135.1 Desulfobacterales bacterium
ATACAGGCGAATCCATTTGCTGTATATTTTCTTTTTTTCGGCCGGGCTAATGCTGTAAAGGCCCTTGTTGAGTATACCCGTTAATGTGAAATGTTTTTTAATGGGTGCAAAGGACAGTTTGTAGTTGTAACCGGATTCTCCGGCGACCTTCAGGTTGGTAATGGACCCCTTTTCAATATAATAGGAGACCGTGGCAATGTTTGCGACCATGGCATCCACCATACCAAAGGAAACTTTTCTCAATCCGGTTTGAACATCCGGGACAATATCCAGTTCCAGCGAAGGATAGTTTTGTATGAGATAGTCATGGGAGGCGTAATGGTTGACAACGGCTACTTTCATTCCGTTTAACTGTTCAAGATCCAGTCCGCGTCTAACCTGTTGCCTGACAATGATCACGGCCGGCAATTCAATATATGGTTTGGTAAACTTTAAAAACGCTTGCCTCTGGACCGTCCGGGACGCACCGGTCACCAGATCTATTTTTTTGGATCGTGCGTGATCGAGAACCTCTCGCCAATCCTTTAATTGAATTATCTTTTTTTCCAACCCCACCCGTTGGAGGATAATATCCAGGTAGTCTGCGGCCAACCCTTTATACCGCCCACTTGCATCAAAGTATTCTGCAGGAGGAAAATCAGGATCCGGGGCACAAAGAAGGACGGGATGATCTTGAATCCATTTTTTTTCAATTTGTGTGAGGGCAAGGCCACGCGTCTGCCCGACGTCTGCAAACACCGGCGCTGTCACCACAAAACAACCAATGGCAACATAAAAAATACCAGCCAAAATCAGGGAAACATATTGATTGAAATAAAATCTCACCACGATCGTTCCTAACGCCAGTCATGGGCTCAAATTCAAAAAGGCCAGGTCCTAAATAGACGCATACACAATCCAATTTTGCTCCAAACACGACGATATCAATCAGAAAGACATAGACCATCTGATATCAACAACCCTGCCCGAACACAAGGACGCAATATGGAAAGAAGACAAAGGACGTCTTGATATAAAAAACCTACCCTTTCCGTAAATCCATGGAAAAGGCAGGTTCCTTATTTCACGATATAAACAATATTATTGTCGTAGTATTTTTTAAAATTCTCCGATGTCCACAAGAAATTGTTTCCATAATTCAACCCCCTTGGCACTGCGCTGCGATTTTTCAGCCACCTGGGGCCAAACCGTCTCTATGGCCTGCTTACGCATCCGCTTAACCTCACTTTCTGAAAAGTGTATAACTTCTCCACCGGCTTTCTTCAAAATTTCCAATGCTTCGTCAACCCCCTGGGCATGCATTCGGCTGGTCTCAAAATAGCTGGCCATGAAAATACCGCTGATTCGATCCCTCTGCCATTGATTTAAGGCGTTCCACTGATCCAAATTCACATAGATTTCCTGGTGCTGGGAAGGGCACCACCCCGGCATAATGGCATAATTGACCACTTCCTGGAACGCCATATCATCAATTCCGCCGGTGTCCCAATAGGTTCCGTCAATGGTACCCAATTTGAGTGCCGTATAAATATCACCACTGCCCATGGAGACAGGTGCTCCGCCCATGGCGGCGTGGAACAGAGCATGGGGGCCACCAGCCCGCATTTTTTTACCGTTCAGATCTTCCATGCGATGGACGGGAAATTTGGTAAACATGGCATTGGGCCCCTGGCTGGTCCACCCCACCCACTGAAGATTTCGATCATTGGCCGCCGCCTGTACCAATTCACCAATCCGATACTTGGGATCACCAAACATGGCTGCCCACGCATCCCTGTAGTTACTGGCTCCCATGGCCATACCGAAAGCCAACATACCTTCGGGCATATCACCGCCATAGACAGTGGCCCATCCTGCATACCCATCAATCATTCCTGCGGATGCCGCACCAAATGCTTCGGACCCACTGGTAATGGCTCCCACGGGTTCCAACTTAATTTTTACGGTCCCTTCCGTGGCCTCTTCCACAGCTTTAATCCAGGGTACAAGGCCGTTTGCCCAGCCGGCATCGGAAGAATCAAAACAAGGTTGAAAAACCCATTTGGTAACCTTATCCGGTTTCCCATACTTTTCTGCAGCAAGGACAGCACCATTCATTGCCATCAGGCCAATCACCATCATTGCAACCAACCATTTTCCGACATCCTTCATCATGTCCACCTCCACTTATTAAATTATGGTTTTAGGCGTATACAGGCCCCCCCATCTACGCCGGGCGTACCGAAGGTCTTCTTTGGCGAAAATCTATCCATCGGACAATACGATTTTAATATCTTTCACCAGCTTTTTTATAACTACCAATGCCATGATCACCCCGGCAATGGGGATGAAAATTTTTAAAGGATAGATGGGAATTGGAATACTGGTCGGCGTTACCTGTTTCAATCGAACGGATAACATTGCTGCGGCATACCCTTTCCAAATCAGAACACATAAAAACATCCCCGTATAGACGACGGTAATGATGTCGCAGACTGCCTTTTTCCGTTTAGAAAATTTTGCATAGAAAAGATCCAGTTTCACAAAGGCATTATCGTTCAACGCATAAATCCCACCCACACAGGCCACAAGAACCATGGCAAATTGCAGGGTGGTTGATATCCATAATGACGGTTTATTCAAAACATATCTCAAGAAGACATCGGTGACACCGAAAAACATACAATAGAGAATCAATAGCCACCCCACACGCCCCATTCCTTCTGCGATCCAGTCAATGACCTTTTCAAATGTATTCCATACTTGCATATTGTCCTCTTATTTTAATTTTATTGTGCACGTCAGAAACATGGAAAACCAATGGTTCCAAGGCCTATACTTAGTTAAAGACGCTGGGGAGCCAAAGGGCGATCTGCGGGAAAAAGAAAACCAGCATCAGCCCGAGCAATTGAAGAAGAATGAAGGGCCCAACGGAATTGTAAACATCCCCCATGGTGACATCCTCGGGTAAAACACTTTTGATCCAAAAAAGGACAAATCCAAAGGGCGGGGTAAGATAGGCAATTTGAATATTGACAATAAAGAGCACCCCGAACCAAAGTTTGTCGATGCCCAATTCATTAATGATGGGAATATAAAGGGGGGTACACAACATGATAATGGCCCAGTCATCCATAACCATTCCCAACAATAAAATGATGAGCATCATCATGAACAAAATACCGTTTTCCCCACCCGGCATGCCCAAGACCAGAGAGGTCACCAACTCCTGGCATCCCAGGGAGTTAAAAATATTCAAATAAATATTGGCCCCGATCAGAATCCAAAGCCCCATTCCCGTTAACTTTACCGTTGTCTCCAGTGAATCCCTCAATACTTTCCAGGTGAGTTTTCCATAGATAATATTGATAAAAAAAGCTCCGGTTGCACCAAATGCAGCAGCCTCCGAGGGAGTTGCCACGCCCCCCCATATTGCCCCGAGAACCATGAAAATCAGGACCATGAAAGGCCAAATGTTTAATAGGGCTTTTACTTTTTCTTTGGCGGGAAACCTTTCGTTGGGAGGCAATGCCGGTCCCATGTGGGGTTGAAACTTGCAGCGAATACCAACATAAATGATGTAAAACGAAGCCAACATCAGCCCCGGCAACAATCCACCAAGGAAAAGCCCGCCAATGGAAACTTTGGCCAGCAATCCATAAAAAATAAAAGGGACACTGGGAGGAATCAGAGCCCCCAACGCCCCCCCCGATCCAATGGCGCCAATGGCGATGGCTTTATTGTATTTGTATTTCATCATGGAGGGATAGGCGATTTGCCCCATGGTGATGGTGGCCGGTGGTGTAATCCCGGTGATGGCTGCAAAAATGGTACAGACCTGAATGGTCCCCATGGCAAGCCCACCGGGAATATGCCCAATAAGTTTATAAACGGCATCATAGGCCGCTTCCGCAATTCCGGAAAACCGTATCAAACTCCCCATGAAGAGAAAAAGGGGAACAGTGACCAATACCCCGTTCCAT
>JAKSBM010000168.1 GCA_022361135.1 Desulfobacterales bacterium
CGACCGGGAGGCCCTGCTCCTGGAATCCAACCTCATCAAGACCCACAATCCCAAATACAATGTCCTGCTCAAGGATGGGAAAAATTATCCCCTGCTGCGCATCAACATGGATGAAAAATATCCCAACATCCAGCGGGTGCGGAAGATTGCCAATGACGGGGCCCTGTATTTTGGACCTTACTCCTCCTCCAATTCCGTGAACCAGACCCTGAAACAGATCCAGAAGGTCTTCCAGCTGCGCAAGTGCAAGGATACCCAGTTTAAAAACCGGTCCCGCCCCTGCCTCAATTACCAGATCAAGGCCTGCCTGGGCCTCTGCTGCAAGGAGGTGGACGAGGTGGAGTACAAGGCCCGGGTCCGGGACGCCATCCTTTTTTTAAAGGGAAAATCCAGGCAAGTCCTGGGTAAACTCAAGGAGGGGATGAAAACCGCCGCCGCTGCCCAGAATTTTGAAAAGGCGGCCCAGCTCCGGGATGCCATCTTTGCCATTGAAAATATCATGCAGCGCCAGGTGGTGGTGAGCACGGACCAGGAGGACCGGGATGTCCTGGGCATGGCCACCCGGGAGAATCGGGCCGTGGTCACGGTGATGATCATCCGGGCGGGGCGCCTCATTGACACGGCCCACTATCCCCTGGAGCTGGGGTTCAAGGAGGGGGACGAAATCATGACCGCCTTTTTGGATCAATACTATGAAAAGACCCAGTTTCTTCCCAAAACCATTTTGGTGAACCGGGAGACGGAGAACATGGACGACCTGGCCCAAAGCCTTTCCCATCGCAAGGGCAAAAAGGTGTCCCTCCATTTCCCCATGCGGGGGGAAAAGAAACGGCTGGTGGAGCTGGCCGTGGTCAATGCGGAAAAGGAATTGGAAAAGATCCTGCTCAAGGAAAAGGAGGAGCAGTCCACCCTGCGCATGCTCAAGGATCTCATTGGCATGGATGTTCTGCCCCGGCGCATTGAATGCTATGACAACTCCAATCTGGCGGGCAAGGATGCGGTTTCCTCCATGGTGGTCTTCACCAATGGCCGGGCCGACAAGGCCAATTATCGGAAATTCATCATCAAGGACATTGAGATCCCCGACGATTATGCCTATATGACCCAGGTGCTGGAACGGCGGTTTTCCAAGCCCAAGGAAGAGATGCCCTGGCCCGACCTGCTGGTGGTGGACGGGGGCAAGGGGCAGCTGGGCATGGCCACGGCCGTGCTGGAGTCCCTGGATCTCACGGGGAAATTTGCCGTGGCCGGTCTGGCCAAAAAGGTGGAGGAAAAGGGGGAAAAGGCGGACAAGATTTATCTGCCCGGCCGGTCCAACCCCTTGAATACCAGCCAGTCCATGAAGGCCCTTTTCCTGTTGGAGCAGGTGAGGGACGAGGCCCACCGCTTTGCCATCACCTTCAACCGCCAGCGCCGGGAAAAGCGGGGCATTGCCTCCTCCCTGGACGGGGTCCCCGGCATTGGACCGGCCAAGAAAAAGGTCCTGCTCCAGCATTTTAAGGGGATTTCCGCCATTGGCAAAAGTTCCATGGATGAACTCACCTCCCTGCCTGGAATTTCACCGGCCCTGGCCAAGCGGTTGCTGGAGAGCCTGGGGAGTTAAGGGCCGAACCGGCCATGGGCGAAAACCGCCCATAACAAAAATGTAAAATTACCCTGCATGGATTTTTCACTTTACAGGGACTATGGTAGAGTATAGTACTCACCCTATTGGTAAATCCATTTGATTAACACATTACAATTACTTGTCCAGGAGAGATAAGCATGACAGACAAAATGGACGACGCAGGTTCCATGGATGAAATGAGTTTTGAAGAACTTCTTGAATCCCATGGAGAAGGCCTGGGCCGTGAATTGAAACAAGGGGACATGGTGGAGGGAACCATCATCTCCATTGGAAAAACAAACGTCTACATTGACACCGAAACCAAAAGCGACGGTGTGGTGGATCTGAATGAACTCCTGGACGACGAGGGCAATCTCCCCTACCAGGTGGGGGACAAGGTCAAATTATATGTGGTATCCCTGAGCGAAAGTGAAGTGATTCTTTCCAAGGCCATCTCCGGTGCCGGCAAGGCCGCCCTCCTGGAGGACGCCGCCCACAACCGCACCCCGGTGGAAGGCAAGGTCCGGGAAGTGATCAAGGGCGGTTTCAACGTGGATGTTTTGGGAAAACGGGCCTTCTGCCCCGTATCCCAGATGGATGTCCGCTATGTGGAAACCCCGGAGGATTATGTGGGCCAGACCCATAACTTCCTCATCACCCGGTTTGAAGAAAACGGGCGCAACATTGTCATTTCCCGCCGCACCCTGCTGGAAGCGGAAATCAAGGAAGCCCGCAAGGAATTCCTGGCCCAGGTCAACGAAGGGGATACCCTCCAGGGCGTGGTGACCAAACTCATGAAATTCGGTGCCTTCATCGAATTGGCTCCGGGGGTGGAGGGCATGGCCCACATTTCCGAACTGAGCTGGTCCCGGGTGGAAAAACCCGAAGAGGTGGTCCACACCCATGACAAGGTTTTTGTGAAGATCCTTAAGATCGACCAGAAGGAAGGCCAGGACGTGCCTAAAATTTCCCTGTCCATCAAACAGACCGCCGACAATCCTTGGGATTCCATGGATTCCGCCTTCAAGGCCGGAGACCAGGTCACCGGTCGGGTGGTTCGCCTCACCTCCTTTGGGGCATTTGTGGAAATTGCCCCGGGCGTGGATGGGTTGGTTCACATTTCCGAAATGAGCCATACCAAGCGTGTTCTCCGCCCCGAAGACGAAGTTTCCGTGGGGGAAGAAATCCAGGTTTCCATCAAGTCCATTGATATGGATGCCAAGCGGATTTCCCTGAGCATGAAGGATACCCAGGGGGATCCCTGGACCGGTGCTTCCGTGAAATATCCCCAGGGCGAAGTCATGGAAGGTGTTTTCGAGAAAAAGGAAAAATTTGGCCTTTTCATCCGTTTGGAACCCGGTGTTACCGGTCTCATGCCCGCCTCGGCGGTCCGGGGTGCCGAGGACCAGTCCGTTTATGACGGCCTTAAGCCCGGGGATACCGTGAAATTCCTGGTGAGCCAGGTGGACGAAGAAGCCCGCCGCATCACCCTGGTGCCCCCGGACCAGAAAGATCCGGACAATTGGAAGCAGTTTGCGGCCAAGGAAAAGAGCGCCAAACCCATGGGTACTATGGAAGCCCTGTTGCGGGAGGCCCTGGCCAAGCAGAAAAAATAGGACGATTCTTTTTCCCCCAGGGGAAGTCGAATGTATATTCCTCACCGCCGTTTCGGGATGCCCCGAAGCGGCGGTGTTATTTTTTGGGGAAGGCATTTGATTCCAACGATTTTCTTCCAACCCGGCGATGACGGGGGGAGGAAGATTCCGCTGCCATCACCTGATCTCCCAGGTTCGATTAGCAAAATTTACAGGCAACCGTGTTGGAACGGTTTTAAACTATCGTAATTTTTTAAATGATGTTCCGATCGAATGGGGCAACTACATAATATTTGTGCCTCAATTTGAATCAATTGGTCGCTATTCTAATCCAGGTTAAGAACATATGTTTTGAAAATCGCCATAAGGTCGGCGAACTTTTGGATGACGCCTGGTATTCCTGGGGTTGGAGTGGGAGGGGCGGGCTTTGGAAGCCTTCCCCCGGTATTAACCGGGGGTGGTGTCCGGGAAAAG
>JAKSBM010000234.1 GCA_022361135.1 Desulfobacterales bacterium
CCACAATGATGAATGCAGGGAAATTTTCCACGGTGATCATGTACACCGCTTCCATGCCCAGTTCTTCGTATTCCACCAATTCAACCTTTTTGATGAAATCCTGTCCCAGGCGGGCAGCCGGGCCCCCGGGGGAACCCAAGTAGAATCCACCAAATTCCTTGCAGGCATCGGTGACCTGCTGGGAGCGGTTGCCCTTGGCCAGCATGATCATGGAGCCGCCTTCCTTCTGGAAGATAGGGACATAGGGGTCCATGCGGCCGGCGGTGGTGGGTCCAAAGGAACCCGACGCCTGTCCGTCCGGGGTCTTGGCCGGACCGGCATAGTAGATGATGTGGTTCTTGATGTACTCGGGCAGGCCTTCGCCCTTTTCAAAGCGTTCCATGAACTTGGCATGGGCGATGTCCCGGGCCACGATGATCTTTCCACTCAGGGAAAGGCGGGTGGAAACGGGATACTGGGACAACTCGGCCCGGATCTCGTCCATGGGACGGTTGAGGTCCACCTGGACGGCGGGCTTCATTTCCGGTTCGGCCGCGGGCAGGTATTTGCCCGGGTTTTCTTCCAGCTGTTCCAGGAAGATGCCCTTCTTGGTAATCTTACCCTTGATCTGACGGTCGGCGGAGCAGGAAACCCCGATGCCGATGGGGCAGGAAGCGCCATGGCGGGGCAGACGGATGACTCGGATATCCAGGGCGAAATGCTTGCCGCCGAACTGGGCACCCAGTCCCAATTCATGGGAGCGGGCCAGGACCTTTTCCTCGATGTCAATGTCCCTGAAGGCACGGGCCGTATCGGCACCATCCGTGGGCAATTCGTCATAGTAACGGGCAGAGGCCAGCTTCACCGCCTTGAGGTTGAGTTCGGCCGAAGTTCCGCCGATGACAAAGGCAATGTGATAGGGGGGACAGGCTGCGGTTCCCAATCCCTTCATCTTATCCAGCATGAAGTTGATCAGGGTCTCCTCGGAATTGAGGACGGCCTTGGTCATCTGGAACAGGGAGGTCTTATTGGCAGATCCCCCGCCCTTGGCCATGAAGAGGAATTTGTACTCATCGCCCTGGACCGCGGCAATGTCCACCTGGGCCGGCATATTGGACTTGGTGTTCACTTCCTTGTACATGGTCAAAGGTGCATTCTGGGAATACCGCAGGTAATTCTGGGTATAGGCATCAAAGGCGCCCTTGGAGAGTTCTTCCTCGTCATCGGACCAGGTCCAGACCTGCTGGCCCTTCTTGCCCATGACAATGGCCGTGCCCGTATCCTGGCACATGGGATACACCTTTTCCGCGGAAATGGCTGCATTTTTCAGCAATTCCAGGGCCACATAACGGTCATTGTCGGAACTTTCGGGATCATCGATGACGGCCTTGAGCTGTTTGAGATGATCGGCCCGGTAGAGGTGGGCCACGTCTTTAAAAGCGGCGGCAGACAAAAGTTGAAGCGCTGCCGGTTCTACCATGAGGACCTCTTTGCCCTCGAATTCCTTTACCCGGATATGCTCCTTGGAGAGCAGGCGGTATTCTGTGGTATCCGGTCCAAGGGGGAACATGGGTTCATACTTGAATTCGGTCATTTTTTTCACCTATGCGCAAAGACAACAGGCAGCGAAATAGCCCCGCTGCCTGCTGCCTGCTGTTTTATTGTGCTACCTAAACAAAAGGCCTCCGGCCCGACTTTGTGTGGGATCGGGCCGGCACCTTGTGTATTGTTACGGCATTATTTGATCAATGCCATTTTCCGTCTCAGGAATGCAATCTGGGTCTGGTGGGGCAGATCCTTGGGACAATAATCTTCACAACCCAGCAGGGTCATGCAGCCAAAGACGCCGTCGTCGTTACCCAGAACTTCGTAGAACTCTTCATCGGTCCGTTTGTCACGGGGATCCATGTAGAAACGGGCCAGACGCATGAAACCAACGGCAGACAGGAAGTCGGGGCGCATGCGCTTGGTGGCGCAGGCGGAGATGCAGCATCCGCATTCCACGCAGCGTTCCAGCTCGTAGATTTCTTCGGCCACATCGGGGTCCATTCTTTCTTCCAGCTTGTCGTAGTTGACTTGGTCGGCATTGATGTCGTGGATCCAGGATTCAACCCGTTCACTCATGGCGCGCATGAATTTGCCCGTGTTCACGGACAAATCACCGATGA
>JAKSBM010000859.1 GCA_022361135.1 Desulfobacterales bacterium
ACAACTCCACGATGCCGGGGCTGCAGCAGTCATGCCCCTGGGCGCCCCCATCGGCTCCAACCGGGGGCTGGAAATGAAGGCCATGATCCAGCGCATCATTGATATTTCCAAGCTGCCCGTGGTGGTGGATGCGGGCATCGGCCAGCCCTCCCAGGCCGCCGAAGCCATGGAAATGGGGGCCGATGCCGTCCTGGTGAACACGGCCATTGCCACGGCCCAGGATCCGGCCCTGGCCGGCAAAGCCTTTTCCATGGCCGTCCGGGCCGGTCGACTGGCTTACCTGTCCCGGCTTTCCGGTGCCAAGGCCACGGCATCGGCCTCTTCCCCCCTCACCGGCTTCTTAAGGGAGTAAAGCCATGGCATTTATGGATCACATCCCCCAATTGGAAGCCATGGACCTGGACGGCTATTTTGCCACGGTGACCCCGGACCAGGTCCTGGCCACCATCCATCGCTCGTCCCGGGCCCAGCTGGACCGGTATGATTTTTTAAACCTCATCTCCCCGGCGGCGGAATCCTGCCTGGAGGAAATGGCCCAAAGGGCCCAGGCCCTAACCCACCAATACTTTGGCCGGACCATTCTCCTCTTTGCCCCCATCTACATCTCCGACTATTGCGCCAACCATTGCAGCTATTGCGGATTCAACACCACATCCAAATTCCAGCGCACCCAATTGACCATGGACGAAATTGAAAGGGAAGCCAAGGCCATCGCTGCCACGGGCATCCGCCACATCCTGGTCCTCACCGGGGAAGCCCCGGCCAAGACCCCCATGCCCTATCTTACGGGGGCCGTGGAAATCCTGGCCAAGTACTTTTCATCCGTGGCCCTGGAGATGTTCCCCATGTCCGAGGCCGATTACCGGATCCTCTGTAATGCCGGTGCCGACTCCCTCACCGTTTACCAGGAGACCTATGACCGGGAGATTTATAAACAGGTCCACCTGGCCGGAAAAAAAACCGACTATGGCTGGCGCCTGGGCACCCCGGAGCGGGGGGCGGCCGCCGGCCTTAGGGCCGTGAACATCGGCCCCCTCTTCGGCCTGGGCCGCCCCCGGTTCGAGGCCTTTATGACGGCCATGCACGCCCGGTACCTGGAACGGGAATTCCCCCAGGTGGAGGTGGCGGTCTCCCTGCCCCGGATGACCCATGCCGAGGGGGCCATCTCCCCGAGGAATGAATTGTCCGACCTGCAATTTGTCCAATTCATGCTGGCCTTCCGCCTCTTCATGCCCCGGCTGGGCATCACCGTCTCCACCCGGGAGCGGGCGGAATTCCGGGACCACCTGGTCCACCTGGGCGTGACCAAATATTCCGCCGGCTCCCACACCGATGTGGGGGGATACGCAGTCCAGGAGGGGGACACCACCCCCCAGTTCGACGTCACGGACACAAGGAGCGTAACCCAAGTCTGCGCCATGATTGAAAACAGTGGGCACCAGCCCGTGTTCAAAGACTGGGAGATCTTCTGATGAAGGTGGGCATTGCAGGGGTGGGGGGCGTGGGATCCAACGTCGCCCGGCTTCTGGCCCAGGCCTGTGTAAGGGGAAAGGTGGACAGCCCTTTTCACCTGGAATCCCTCACCCTGGTCCTGGTGGACAGGGACCAGGTGGAAACCGGCAACTTGAACCGCCAGTTCTACACCCGGTCCCAGGCCGGCCGTTCCAAGGCCCAGAGCCTGAAGGCCAACCTGGAAGCCATTTCCCCCCGCCTTACAATCCAGGCCCGGGACATGGCCATGGCCCCGGGGGATGCCTTAAGGCTTTTCAAGGACTGCGACCTGGTGGTGGAGGGGTTCGACGGGGCGGAGATGAAAAAGATGCTCCTGGAGGAGCTTTCCCCCACGGGCATTCCCCTGGTTTCGGCCTCGGGCATTGCCGGCACCGACCTGGACAATGTCCAGGTCCGGACCCTGGGGAATTGCCACATCGTCGGGGATTTTTCCTCGGACCAGGAAACCGCCCCCCTTTTCCCCCCCAAGGTGGCCCTGGTCACGGCCCGCATGGCCGCCATCGCCC
>JAKSBM010000951.1 GCA_022361135.1 Desulfobacterales bacterium
GAGGATTTGATGGCTGAAAACACCAAGTATATTTTTGTGACCGGAGGGGTGCTTTCATCCCTTGGGAAAGGACTTGCTTCCGCTGCCATCGGAACGCTACTGGAGGCCAGGGGCCTGTCCGTGACCATTCAGAAACTGGATCCCTATATAAATGTTGATCCGGGAACCATGAACCCCTTTCAGCACGGAGAAGTCTTTGTCACAGATGATGGTGCCGAGACCGACTTGGACTTGGGCCACTACGAACGCTTCACCTCTGCCAAGCTGGGGAAGAACAACAATTTTACCACGGGTAAGATTTACCACCAGGTGATTTCCAAGGAAAGAAGGGGGGAGTACCTGGGTGGAACGGTTCAGGTCATCCCCCACATCACCGACGAGATCAAACAGAGCATCCATCTGGTTTCCAAGGATGTGGATGTGGTCTTGGTGGAAATCGGGGGGACCATCGGGGATATTGAATCCCTTCCCTTCCTGGAAGCCATCCGCCAGTTCAAGGCCGATGTGGGATCCCACAATGTCATTTATATTCACCTGACCCTGGTTCCCTATATTAAGACCGCCTGTGAGGTGAAGACCAAACCCACCCAGCACAGCGTCAAGGAATTGCGTTCCATCGGTATTCAGCCCGACATCCTCCTTTGTCGCACTGAAAGTTATCTCTCCCAGGATATCAAAAAGAAGATTGCCCTTTTCTGCAATGTGGATACGGATTCGGTTTTCACGGCCAAGGATGTGGATTGTATCTACGATGTGCCCTTGGTTTACAATGAAGAAGGGCTGGGTGATCAGATCATCAAAAAGTTGAATATCTGGGCCCGTGCCCCCCGCCTGGACGAGTGGCGGGAAATGGTGGAAAAGCTTAAGAATCCCAGATTTGAAGTGAACATCGGCATTGTGGGTAAATATGTCGATCTCACCGAAAGCTACAAGAGTTTGAACGAGGCCCTGACCCACGGGGGGATTTCCAATGAAACCAAGGTGAACCTCACCTTTGTGGATTCCACCACCCTCACCGATGCCAATGTGGCCGAGGTCCTTGCCCCATGTGACGGTATACTGGTGCCCGGCGGCTTTGGCGGCCGGGGCATTGAAGGAAAGATCACCGCTGCCAAATATGCCCGGGAAAACAAGGTGCCCTACTTCGGCATCTGCCTGGGAATGCAGATGGCCGTCATTGAGGTGGCCCGGAACCTGGCCGGCATGGAAGACGCCAATGGGGAAGAGTTTGATGAACATACCCCCTATCCGGTGATCTATCTCATGAAGGAATGGTACGACGAGCAGACCCAGCAGGTTGAAAAGCGGGACGAAAGTTCGGACAAGGGCGGCACCATGCGCCTGGGCGCTTACCCCTGCCGCCTGGAAGAGGGGACCCGTGCATTTGATGCTTACAAGGCTGAGGATATCTCCGAACGCCACCGCCATCGGTTCGAGTTCAATAATGCCTATAAGGACCAGTTGGTGGAAGCCGGTCTGGTGATTTCCGGAACCTCCCCCGACCATGAGCTGGTGGAAATCGTGGAGTTGAAGGAACATCCCTGGTTCCTGGGCTGCCAATTCCATCCCGAGTTCAAATCCACCCCCAGAAATCCCCATCCCCTGTTCAGGGATTTCATCAAGGCATCCTTGAAGAATAAACAAAAATAGAAAGGGGGTAATCCCCTGGCCTGATAAAAAAAACCGGCAGTGGCGGAAAATCGCCACTGCCGGTTTTTTTTATGGGTGGATTCTCAAAACAGGGTTCCAATTGAATGGGCCTTTATCCATTTGATTGGATCGTTTTTTTCCCCACCCGGCGGGAGGCGCTGGATTCCGATGCACCGTTGCGGTGCCCCTGACCGCAACGTCTGGGAAGGGTCTCGTCCCATTCGTCCTTGACTCTGCCGGGATCCTTAACGCCCGCTTCTCTCCCTCACCTGATCTTTCGGCTGTGATTAGCGAATCCCATGGGTAGCTGTGTTGGA
>JAKSBM010000220.1 GCA_022361135.1 Desulfobacterales bacterium
CCGGAATCAGAAGTACGGGAACTTCTCAAAGAAAACTACACAATCAGACGTAAGCAGTCCCTGGGTACTGAACCCTCTGTTTACTACATCGTTTAAGAGAGGCGAGTATGCTTGAGATAGCAACTAAAGGATCTAAAAATTATTGGTTATGGATCGTCTTTCTGCTCGTTGTGATCGGAGCAGGGACGCTGGCCTACATTGATCAGTTCATCAATGGTCTGCAGATCACCGGCATGAGCCGTGACGTATCCTGGGGCTTCTACATTGCCAACTTCACCTTCTTGGTCGGTGTGGCCGCCGGTGGTGTTATGGTGGTAATTCCCTACTACCTCCACGACTATGAAAAATTCCACAGAATCACCATTCTGGGCGAATTCCTGGCCGTGGCCTGTCTGATCATGTGTCTGCTGTTCATCGTGGTCGATCTGGGTCAGCCCACCCGTATGCTGAACGTTCTGCTCTACCCGACGCCCCATTCCATGCTCTTCTATGACATGCTGGTATTGAATGGTTACCTGGGACTGAACATCATCTGCGGTTGGAAAATCCTGGAAGCGGAAAGAAATCAGGTCAAGCCTCCGGCATGGACCAAACCGCTGATTTACCTCTCCATTCCCTTTGCCATCGGTATCCATACCGTCACCGCATTCCTGTATTGTGGTCTGCCCGGCAGAGGCTTCTGGCTGACAGCCGTTCTGGCCCCCCGCTTCCTGGCATCTGCCTTTGCTGCGGGTCCGGCCTTCCTGATCATCCTGTGCTACATCATCCGGAAGTTCACCAAATTCGATCCGGGTTGGGAAGCCATGCAGACCCTGTCCAAGATTGTCTGCTACGCCATCCTGGCCAACCTGTTCTTCTTCCTGTGTGAGGTATTCGTGGTCTTCTACTCCGGCATCCCCGGACATGAAACCCACCTGAAATATCTCCTGTTCGGATACCACGGCCACAACGCCCTGGTACCCTGGATGTGGACCGGTTTCATCCTCATGGGCGTGGGCGCCGTATTCCTGCTCATCCCCAAACTGAGAAACAACTACACCCTGCTGCCCGTCTCCTGCGCCATGATCTTCGTCGGCGCCTGGATCGACAAGGGCCTGGGCATGATCTCCGGTGGCTTTGTTCCCTCACCGTTGCACCATGTGACC
>JAKSBM010000870.1 GCA_022361135.1 Desulfobacterales bacterium
GATGGTGGCTCCGGCCTGTTTGGCCAGGCGGACCTGATCCTGGGGATACATGCCGGCCAGCCGTTCCCCGTCAAATTCAAGTCCCCCGTGCATGCCCAGGATAAATTCCCCGGCCATGCCGATCTGGATGCACATGTCCGGATATTTTTCCTTGAGGATGCGGCAGGCTTTCAGGGAGGCCAGGAAATCGGCATCCCCTGCGGCGCCCACGGAATCCAGATTCAGGCCGTCGGCCCCGGATTCGTACATGGCCGATCCGGCAAAGACAATGTCCCGCACCGCTTCTTCAACGGTTTCTTCCAGGGAGGCCTGGGCTTCCTTGATCTTGCCGTTGGGCAGCAGTTCCGCCGGGTTGGGGAAGCGGCCGTCGGGCTGGCTGTACAGGCCCAGGTTGGGCATGGCCCCGTAGAACAGCGGGATGTGGGTGCTCAAGAGCGCCTGCTCCATGATGGGCTGTTCCATGGTGATGATGGGCTTGATGGGTTTGTAGGAGTAATCCACATGGCAGAGTTCCATGGTGTCGGCGCCCATGATCTTTTCATAGATCTGCAACGCCTGGATCCGGTCCACGTTTACGCCCACCCGGCGGATTTTCAAGGTGCCGGCATCGTAGGTGAGGATGACTTCCTTGCCCCGTTCCACGGAGACGAAATTGTGGCGGGAGGACATGATCTCCAACAGGTATTTTAACTCTTCATCGGCGAGGGGATCCACATGGGCCCGTTCGGCAGCATCCTGGGAACCGGCCACGAGGTCTTCCATGATTTCGGCCTCCGAGAACCAGTCCGGGGTGCCGTCACCGTATCGACTGAATATTTTTGACATAGACTTTCCTTATGTTCAGGGGAGGGGGGCAGCCCCCTCCCGTATGGGGTGTCTGTTGATTATCCGGCGTCCAGACCGGCTTGGATGATGGAGAGCCCCTTTTCCAGGACTTCATCTTCAATGGTCAGGGGCATGAGGACCCGGACCACATTGCCGTGGATACCGCAGACCAGCAGGATCAGGCCGTTTTCGGCACAGTATCCGGCCAATTTTTTGGCCCGGTCGGCATCGGGGTTGCCCTCGGCATCCACGATGGTGAAGCCGGCCATGGCGCCCAGGCCCCGGGTTTCGCCCACGAATTCATACTTGGCCACCCACTGGCCGAACCGTTCCTGGAGGGTCTCCCCCAGTTTAACGGATTGGGCCAGGAGGTCTTCTTCTTCAAAGATCTTGAAGACCGCCAGGGCCGCTGCGCAGGCCAGGGGATTGGCTCCGTAAGTACCGCCCAGGCCGCCGGCATGGACGGAATCCATGATTTCGGCCTTGCCCACAACCGCGGAGAGGGGCATGCCCGCGCCCAGGGATTTGGCCACGGTCATGAGGTCGGGTTCCACGCCGAAGTGCTCAATGGCGAACATTTTACCGGTGCGGCCCATGCCGGACTGGATTTCGTCGGCCACAAAGAGGATGCCGTGTTCTTCGCAGACTGCTTTTACCTGTTTGAAGAAATCCTTGGGCGGGGCAATGAAACCGCCTTCGCCCTGGATGGGCTCGGCAATGACGGCGGCCACACTTTCCGGGTCGATGCCGGTGAGGAAGAATTCCTTAAAGGCATCAATGTCACCGAAGGGGGCTCTGTAAACCTCCGGGGCATA
>JAKSBM010000753.1 GCA_022361135.1 Desulfobacterales bacterium
ATTACAGCAAGTGGAAGAGCATTGTAAAGCTGGAGGCCCTGGACGATTACACCCTGGTTTTCCATTTGAAAAAGCCCTCGGCCATTTTCATGTCCCGGGTGTTAACCGCCCCCATGGTTTCCGAGAAGGAATGGGGGCCGGTGGCAGTCAAAGCACTGGCGGCGGAAAAACCCCTGCGTGCCCTCCAGGATCATCCCGTTGAAAATCCCCTGGGAACCGGCCCCTTTTATTTGGCCCAGTATAAAAAAGGGGCCTTTATCCACATGAAGAAAAATCCCCATTTCTTCGGCAAGGGGAAAAAGATCGGAGGCCATGATTTGGGGCCCTATGTGGATCATCTGCTCTTTCGCATCTACGGCACCTCGGATGTGGCGATTCTGGCCTTGAAGAAGGGGGACATCGATTATTATTGGTGGGAAATCCAGCCCGGTTATATCAAGGATTTAAAGGGCCAGGAAAATGTGGCCCTGTTTTTCAATAAAAAAAGCGCCCTCTATTACCTGGGCTTTAATCTCAGGCGGGCCCCTTTCAATGACAAACATCTGCGTTGGGCCGTGGCCACCCTCATTGACAAGGATTTCATCCTGACCCGGATCCTCCAGAACTACGGCACCTCCATGAATTCCATTGTACCCTCGGGCAACCATTATTGGTATAATCCAAATGTGAAGCGCCACGGCTGGGAAATGGGACGGGAGGCCCGGATTAAGGCGGCTTATGAAATGCTGGCCCAGGCCGGTTATACCTGGGAAATTCCCCCGGTGGACAATGGGGGTCGCATCGTCACTCCCTCCACCATTCGAATGCCCTCGGGGCAGGAGATGGATGATCTGGTGATTCTGACGCCGCCGGCGGACTATGATCCCAAGCGGGCCTTTGCCGGCACCATGATCCAGGAGTGGGTCCGGGAGGTGGGCATTCCAGTCTTCTCGCGGCCCATGGCATTCAATGCCCTGTTGGATACGGTTAAGGGAAAACATGCCTTTGACGCCTTTGTCCTGGGCTATGGTAAGTTGAATCTGGATCCGGATTACCTGAGGGCCTTTTTCTTTTCCAAAAATGATAAGCCCCGGGGATGGAACATGAGCGGATATAACAATCCCGAATTTGACCAATTGGCCAACCGCCAGCGGGGAATGATCGACATGGGGCAGCGCAGGGAGGTGATCTGGAAAATGCAGGCCATCCTCATGGAGGATTTGCCCTATTTCCCCCTTTACAATCCCCACATCATCGAGGCCGTGGTCAAAGATCGGTACCAGGGCTGGGTTGAAAAGGTGGACGGCATTGGAAATATCTGGTCCATGTGCATGGTCCGGCCCGTGGAGTAGAAAAAATAAAAAACCCCTTTGGAGAATAGATGAGAACACCGAAATATTTATTGGGAAAATTGGTGGAAATCGGTGTGATTTTCTTCTTGATTCTCACCCTGCTTTTTTTCCTGTTCCGCCTTTCTCCGGGGGATCCCACCTCCAAGATTCTGGACCCTTCCCTCACGGCCGAGGATACGGCCTACCTCATTGAACAGATGGGCTTGAACCGGCCGGTGGGTCAGCAGTATGTCCTCTATTTGAAAAATTTCTTCATGGGGAACCATGGGGTTTCCTTCCATTACGGGGAGCCCGTGGCTAAAATCATTGGGGAACGATTGCCCTGGACCCTGTTGCTCTTTACCACATCCACCATTCTGGCGGCATTGGTGGGGGTGTTCCTGGGGAAGATCGCCGCCTGGAACAAGGGAAAGGTTGTGGATAACTTCATGTCCATTTCCGCCCTGGTCTGTTATACCCTCTTCATTCCCTGGTTTGCCCTGCTCATGCTCTGGCTCCTGGGGTATAAATTGGGGCTTTTTCCCCTGGGTGGGACCCTTTCCCCGGAACTTTGGGTCCTGGGGGCGCCCATGTGGCAGAAGGTGGCGGATGTTTTCCACCATCTCTTTTTACCCTTGATGACCCTCTTTGCCATCAACCTGGGCAGTTACCTCTTGTTAATGCGCAGTTCCATGCTTTCTGTTCTCAAGGAGGATTATATTATCACGGCCCGGGCCAAGGGGCTGAGTGAGCGTCTGATCCGGGATAAACATGCGGCCCGGAATGCGGCCCTGCCCGTGATCACCAGCGTGGGGCTGAGCCTGGCTTTTTCCATCAACGGCGGGGCGTTGACCGAGCAGATTTTCACCTGGCCCGGCATTGGGCGGGAATTGATCTTTGCCGTGAGCAACAATGATTATCCCCTGGCCCAGGGCTGTTTCCTTCTCATTGCCCTGGTGGTGCTGGTGGCCAATTTTATCGTGGACATGCTCTATGCCTACATGGATCCCCGGATTCGGTACTAGGGCGGCCAATGGAGATGTGAAAGGACGGTATGACAGAACAATCCTACATTGACCGTAATTATTACCTGAAGCGGATCCTCAAGGGGGGGCGGGTCTTTTTTGCCAACCCCGTGGGCCGGGCCGGGGTCATGATCCTGGCCGTGTTTGCCCTCATGGCCCTGGCCAGTTTTTTCCTTCCCCTTTTCGGTGATAAATATGATCCCATGACCGGCATTGATCCCTTGATTAATCGATCCGTGGGCCCCAGTCTCACCCATTGGCTGGGAACGGACAATGTGGGCCGGGATATTTTTGCCCAATTGTTGGAAGGGGCTAAAGTTGCCTTTATTGTGGGGCTGTCATCGGCCTTTTTTTCCATTGTCCTGGGTACCCTCATCGGCATGGTTTCGGGCTATGCCGGCGGGGTTGTGGATTCCATGCTCATGCGGCTGGCCGACATCATCATGGTCATGCCTTCCCTGGTTATCCTTTTGATCCTGGCCTCCCTTTTCGGCCAATTCAATATCTGGATCATTGTTTTCATCATTGCCATATTGCGGTGGCCTGCGGTTTCCCGGGTTATTCGGTCCCAGACCCTTTCCTTGAAACAGCGACCCTTCATTGAGGCGTCACGGGTGGCCGGCGCATCCCATCTGCGGATCATATTTCGCCACATCATGCCCAATGTGCTGCCCCTGGCCTTTCTCTACATGACCTTCCGGGTGACCTCGGCCATCCTGGTGGAGGCGGCCCTGTCATTTTTGGGCTTCGGCGATCCCAGCCAGGTGTCCTGGGGCATGATGCTCCAATGGGTGTGGAAATCCGGTCACATGTTCCAGGCCCCCTATTGGCTGATCCCACCGGGGCTGGGTATCTCCCTGCTTACCCTGGCCTTTTACATGTTGGGCCGGGCCATGGAAGAGGTGCTGGATCCCCGGCTCCGGAAGGACGGTGGCGAGTAATGGCATTGTTATCGGTCCGGAATCTCAGCATTGGATATCGCACGGGGAGGAAAACCTTCATGGCCGTGGACAATGTCTCCTTTGATTTGCACAAGGGACGCCCCCTGGGATTGGTGGGGGAAAGCGGCTGTGGGAAAACCACCATTGGCATGGCCCTCATGGGGCTTTTGCCGGAAAATGGAAGGATTACCTCCGGGGGGATTCATTTCAATCACCAAGATTTGACTTCCCTGTCCAATGGCCAGTGGCAACGAATCCGGGGCAAGGACATCGCCATGGTCTTCCAGGCTGCAATGAATGCCCTTAATCCGGTTTTCCGGGTGGATGAACAGGTTCGGGAGGCGGTGGTGGCCCATTATCCGGATATGTCGGAATCGGAGCTTGAGCAGCGGGTGGAGGAATTGTTCGACATCGTTAAAATTCCCCGGCATCGCATGGGGAACTATCCCCATGAATATTCCGGCGGCATGAAGCAGCGGGTGATCATTGCCATGGCCCTGGCCTGCAATCCCCAAATCATTGTGGCGGATGAACCCACCACGGCCCTGGATGTCATTGTCCAGGATCAGATCCTCAACGAATTGCGCAGCATCCAGGCCAAGACAAGCACCGGCTTGATTTTCATTTCCCACGACATGGCCGTGGTGGCCTCCATCTGTGAGGATATCTGTGTCATGTACGGGGGGCAGATTGTGGAGGCCGGCACCCGGGAGGAGGTCTTCTGTTCCCCGGCCCATCCCTATACCAAAACCCTGTTGGGCTCCTACCTCAGCCTGGACAACGAACATGAGGTCAAGGTGCCCAAGATGGTGGAAGCCCACCAACGGCTCACCGATTCCAAGGCCTGTCGTTTTATTTCCAATTGCGGATCCTGTGCCACGGTTTGCCGGGAGGGCGGGCCCCAGTGGCGGCAATTGTCCCCCACCCATCGGGTCTATTGCTGCAACATCGAAGGGGGGATCGATTGATGGACGGGCTGCCGAATAAAGTCGATTTGGAAAGGGGACCGAACCCCATTGTAGAATTGGCCGGTGTCAGCAAGGTCTACCCTGGCAGTTCAGGACTCTGGGGGGCAAGGGCCGACAGCGTCACTGCGCTGGAAACCATGGATTTGACCCTTTTCCGGGGGGAAATATTCGGCCTGGTGGGCCAGAGCGGATCCGGGAAAACCACCACCGGTCGCCTTTTGGTTAAACTGGAGGAGCCCAGTTCCGGGGAAATCCGCTTGAACGGGCAATGTATCAACAAACTCCGGGGCAAGGCGCTGCAGCGGTTCCGCTCCAAGGTCCAGATGATTTTCCAGGATCCCTACCAGAGTCTGAATCCCCACCTTTCCATTGCCGATACCATTTCAGAACCCCTGAAGGTCCATGGTTTGGGAAACAGCCGGGAACGCAGGGAAAAGGTGCTTCATATTCTGGATCTGGTGGGATTAAAGCCGTCCCGTGACTTTTACCATCGATATCCCCACCAATTGTCCGGAGGCCAGCGCCAGCGGGTGGCCATTGCCCGGGCCATTGTCCTCGATCCGGAGTTCATCGTGGCCGACGAGCCCACCTCCATGTTGGACGCCACCATTGCCATTCAATTGCTCCAGCTTTTGGTCCGCATCCGTAAGGAACTGGGCATGACCTTTTTATTCATCACCCATAATCTGGCCGCCGCCAATTATCTTTGTGATCGCATTGCCGTGATCCATGAAGGTAAAATCGTGGAAACCGGTCCGGCCCGGGAGGTGATTCGAAATCCCCAGCACCCCTATACCCGCAAGCTGATCCAAGTCCAACCCGGATTTACATTCACCCGGAAATAAATCTTAAAAAAAATGCAGCCATTCCCTCCCAAGGTCGGGGGGATTGGTTGTTGTATTATTCTCGGGTATCCGGGAGGAATACATCGGTCACCGGGTCGTAATGTGCCCGGAATCGGTGGATGAATGCCTGGATTTCTTTTTGTTTCCTTTCCCGGACCAGGCAGAGCAGATAAAATCGCAGTCGGCTGAAGAAGCTCTCTTCGGTTTCCCCGGCCAGGGTTTCCAAGGCGGGAATCTCCACCTCAAATTCATAGCCCAATTTTTGGAATTCCCCATGGGTGAGGAAGCGGATCATTTCCTTTTCCGCATCACGGCCCTGTAAATAGTCCCGGGCGGCTTCCAGGAAAAAGGCTGCGGCATTGAGCCGGTATGTCCGCAATTTTTCCAGGTTGCAAAAATCGAAATGGGTCTGGATTTTCCGCCGGTAATCCAACTTGGCGGCGTCGGGCAATTGGGCATATCTTTTTCCGGCCAATTCTTTCTTTTTCAGACCCTTGAGGACCGCCGGGCTCATTTTGCGGCGACGACGGCAGGGGCCCTGGTCGTAGATGGTGAAAAATTCCTTGAGATTGCGCATGCCCGGAGGGCTGATATCCAGGGTACCGGTATCCAAAAGCAGGGTTTCCACCTGGAGGTCGGTGAGGCGTTCCAGGTGAAAGGGCCGGCCCGTCCTATCCACCACCTCAAGGGGTTTGAAATAATCCACCAGCAGGGCGTGTCGTCCCA
>JAKSBM010000569.1 GCA_022361135.1 Desulfobacterales bacterium
GTGGGGGAAAAGGGCATAACTCTGGAAAACCGTATTCACGTCCCGGTCGCAGGCCGGGGTCTGGGTATGGTCCTGTCCATCGATGAGGATTTTCCCCCCCTCGCAGCTTTCCAACCCGGCAATTAAACGCAATACCGTGGTCTTCCCGCACCCGGACGGGCCGAGGAGGGTGAGAAATTCCCCCTTAACGATATCAAGGGACAGATTATCAACAGCAACATGGTCCCCAAAGGATTTGGAGACCCCCTGTAAGGATACAACCGACATGGCATAAACCCCTTCCTGCAAAAATAAAAACACGGGAAAATAACTGAAGACCTGGAAAATGTCAATATGAATAGTAGCACGGCTTTTGGGTAAAGGTACATGGAATTGTTTCAAAGGATTTTATGGTTTGAAATCAGCCTGTTCCATGGCTTGGAATCGACTCTGCCGCCCGGGGGGCTCATGGGGCTGGACGCCCATTATTAAAGGGATTTGACTGTTCCGTTTTTCCGTGGAAGGGGTCTGGGATCATGGGGATGGGAAAAGTTGCGCTTCCCGGGCAATTGGCGTTGCGGTTCCCGGGTTGATTTACTATACAGCAGACAGGCAAACGCCGTTTTGACTACGTTATAAAGGAGTTCACCATATAAGATGAATGCGCAGAAGAAAGAAGAATTTGGAAACCGGCTGGTGGAAATCCTCAACCATGGTGCCCTGAACCTGGCCCTGGGCATGGGATATGAATTGGAAATTTTCGAAGCCCTTGAAGGGGCAGACCAGCCGGTCTCCGTTGAGGAATTGGCAGAGAGGACGGGACTCAACGCCCGGTACCTGGGGGAATGGCTGGGGATCATGGTCACCGGCCGCATCCTGGATTTGCACGGAGGGGCGGGGGAAGAACGGTATTCATTGCCCCGGGAGCATGCCGCCGTTCTCACCCGCAATGCCGGCAGTGGAAACATGGGGGTATACACCCAGGAGATCCCCTTGCTCACCCGCATGGCCGCCGGGGCTGTAACCCGGGATTTCAAGGTGGGGGAAGGAATTCCCTTTTCCGCATATCCCAAGTTCCAGGATTTCATGGGGGAATTGTCCGATGCCAAGCATGGGGATGTCCTGGTCCAACACTTCCTTCCCCAGGTGGACGACGGCCGGATGGTGGCCCGCATGGAAGAGGGGATCCAGGTCTGTGATTTGGGCTGCGGCCAGGGGTATGCCCTTGAACTCATGGCCCGGGCCTTTCCCAACTCCGGCTTTGTGGGCATCGACAATGACGCATCCTCCATTGCAGTGGCCCGGAAGCGGCAGGCGGGGTTGGACAACCTGGAATTTGTCTGCCTGGACGGAGCCGCTCTGGAGGATGGAAGCCAATGGGAGAGCCGATTTGATTACATCACGGCATTTGATGCCATACATGACCAGTGCCGCCCCTTGGAAGCCTTGAAAAGCGTGGTTCACATGCTGGCTCCGGGGGGAGCCTTTTCCATGGTGGACATCGATGCCAGGACCGCCCATGCCGGCAACATGGATCATCCCATGGGGCCTTTCCTTTATACGGTGAGCCTGTTGCATTGCATGCCCCAGGGCCTCTGCGACGGGGGCATGGGATTGGGCATGATGTGGGGCCGGGAACGGGCCGTTGAATTGCTAGAAAAGGCAGGGTTCAGCAAAGTCGATCCCTGCGAAATGGCCCATGATCCCTTCAATCTGCACTATTTCTGCAGGAAGTAATCGTCTTGAGGGAGGATGGGATTTGTGCTATGGAATTTCGATGGAAAAATCAAACATGCGCAAACACATTCTCCCGCTTTTCCTTTTTTCATCCCTGGTCATCGGTGTCATGGTGTATTCCTTCTCCATTGGGGAACGAATGGCCCGCCAGTATGGTCCCCTTTCCGATGCCTCCATGCAGATCAAATTCGAATTGTCCCAGACCCATCTTTGGTTTGAGGAATGGATGTCCGGTGATCCCCATGTGACCCCCAAGGATTTTTGGGTCCATTTGGACCAGGCCCAATGGTATGCCCAGGCCATGCTCACCGGCGGCCAGGGGCCGCATGGCGCCTTGATTCCCCTGGATGACGAGATGGTCAACCAGGATATACGGCAAACCCTTGAGGGAATCCGGAAATTTCGGGACATGGCCCGGCAGCGTTTGGCCCACAAGGCCGAGTCCGGCATCGGAAGCCTGCCGGACCAGAGTTTTGATGAAATTTTTAAATCCGTTCTCCTGCTGGCCAACGACTCCGCCCTTCAACTCCACCGGGGGGTGGCACGCCACATCAAACAATATCGTATCCTTCAGATTGTCCTGATTGCCACTATCCTGGGGCTTTCCTTGGCCCTGGGCATGGTCTTCCATTCCATCGAAGGCCAGCGGCGGCGAAACCTGGCACGGATCCAGGAGCGTGAAGAAAATCTGCGAATCACCCTGAACTCCATAGGAGACGGGGTCATGGCAACGGATTTGGAAGGGCGGTTGGTGCGCATGAATCCCGTGGCGGCCCGGCTCACGGGGTGGGAGCCGGAGGAGGCCAGGGGGCGTCATTTGGATGAGATCTTCCGCATTGTCAATGCCCACACCCGGAAGCCGGCCTTTGATCCCGTGGGGTATGTGCTGAAAACCGGGAATGTGGTGGGGTTGGCAAATCATACGGTTTTGATTTCCAAGGACGGCACCGAATATCAGATCGCGGATTCCGCCTCTCCCATTGAAGACAACGAAGGGAATATGTTTGGTGTGGTCCTGGTCTTCAGGGATGTGACCCAGGATTACCTCCTCCAGAGTCAATTGGCGGAACAGCGGGCCCACCTCCAGCGGGCCCAGGCCGTGGCCCGGGTGGGGCATTGGCAGGTTAAAAAGGCTCCAATGTCATTGATGCTTCCCCGGAAGCCCATCGCATCTGCGGTGTTTCCCAGGGTACGGTGATTAATGATGGTATTTTTAACCAGCTTTGTCTGCCCGAATATAGAGAAGGGATCCAGGCTGAACTGGCGGCCCTGTCCAAATCCCGGCCCCGGTGTGACTTTGAGTTTAAGATCCAGAGACTCTCCGATGGGAGCATCCTTGATCTTTACGGGGTGGCCGAATACCACCCCGACCAGGAAAAGACTTCGGGTATTATCCAGGATGTCACCGAAAGAAAACAGAATGAAGAAGCCCTGGCGGCATTGCGCAGTTACCTTTCCGACATCATCGATTCCATGCCCTCCATTCTCATCGGAGTCTCCAAGGAAGGGCGCATTACCCTGTGGAACAGCAGGGCAGGGGAGGAGACCGGAATTTTGTCCCAGGAGGCCGTGGGCCAGCCCTTGGATGCAGCCATTCCCCGGCTGGGGCCCATGTTGGATATGGTTCGGGAAGCCGTGGAGAATGGGACGGTTTGCCACCGGCGGCAGGAAACCCAGCTGCCCCAAGGAGAGCCCCTCCATGAGAGTGTAACGGTTTATCCTCTCGGCTTCGGGGAAATGGAAGGGGCGGTGATTCGGGTGGACAATATTTCCGAACAGACCCGCATGGAAGAGATGATGGTCCAGAGCGAGAAGATGCTTTCCGTGGGCGGCCTGGCAGCGGGCACGGCCCATGAGATCAACAATCCCCTGGCTGGGATCCTCCAGACCTCCAGCGTCATGCGGGATCGGCTTTCAAGGTTGGACATTCCGGCCAGCCAAAGGGCGGCCCGGGAGATTGGGGTGGACCTTGCACAGATCAAGGAATACATGGAAAAGCGGGAGATCTTTTCCATGCTGAATGCCATCACCGATTCTGGACGGCGGGTGGCTGAAATTGTGGAGAGTATGCTCAGCTTTGCCCGGAAGAGCGATGGGGCCGTCTCCAGTCATTATCCCGACCGGCTTCTGGATTCCATCCTCACCCTGGCCGAGGCGGATTATGATTTGAAAAAGCATTACGACTTCAAGCAGATTCAAATCGTGAAGGAATATGATTCCGATCTTCCCATGCTCCCCTGCCAGAGCGGCAAAATCCAGCAGGTGGTGTTGAATATCCTTCGCAATGCGGCCCAGGCCATGCAGCCCCATTCCCTGGGAGATCCCAGGGAATCCCCGAAAATCACATTGCGCCTCCAGGCCCAGACCCTGGGGGAGGATCGATTCCTTTGCATTGAAATCCAGGACAATGGTCCGGGGATTCCCCTGGACATACAAAAGCGGGTGTTTGAGCCCTTTTTCACCACCAAGCCGGTGGGGGAGGGGACCGGCCTGGGACTTTCCGTCTCCTATTTCATTGTTACGGAAAACCATGGGGGACATTTGGAGCTGGAATCCAACCCCGGTGGCGGGGCCCGGTTCATTATTCGTCTTCCGGTTTAGATGTGGTGTTTGACGGATGCGCATTGTTTGTCAATTGCGCTGTTTTGAAATGATTTTTCCAAGTGGGCTGAACCGGGGGTGGTTTGACCCGGTCTGGGGCGAGGGAATCCTTTCTTGTCCCAGGAATTTCGAAGCCAGCCCCTGAATTCCATTCCGTGCCATTTCCAGAACTACGGCCTGGGGTCCCCAAACAATTGGAAATGTCATTCCATTAAAGGGGTGTGGTTTCGACTTTCCAACGGCCTGCCAAGGCTCCCCCGCCCAAACCTAATCGGAAGAGCAAACGGATTCCAGGGGATTATGGCGGATTTCAAAAATGTGTTCCGAAACCATGGACAGAATTTGCCAATCATACCCAGGGGATCTGGTGATGGCAGTGGAATCTTCCTCCCCCCGTCATCGCCGGGTTGGGAAAAAAACCTTCAATCAAA
>JAKSBM010001068.1 GCA_022361135.1 Desulfobacterales bacterium
AGTTCATCATGGCTTCCTGGTCCGGGGTCAGGGCTTCTTCCACAATGCGGCACAGGGCTTTTTTTACCCCCATGAGCCCCCCCTTGCCAATGCTTCGGATCAGGTCCATGTTCAGCCGTTTTCCCAATTCTTTCATGGCGGCGTCCCGGTCCTGGGAGTCGATATAGAGGACGGGATGTTTGGTGCTTTGGGCCCGGTCCCATTGGAGACGATCCCCCTCTTTTTTATAGAGGCTGAAGTTCTGCTCCCTGGCTTCGTAATAGAAGGGAACCGATTGAAATAGATGAATTTGAGACGGTTTTACTTGTATATAATTCGCCATGGTGACATTCCTTTATCACCCCTTGTCCGTTCCGTTGGAGTACATCTGTTGCAAAGGCGTATTTCATACACAAACCACATGACAATCATGGCATCCTAAAGGATTTGTTTCAGGATGTCAAATCGCTCAAATGGCGGCATGACGCAGGCTCCGGAAAAAAGATGCCGGGCGGTGTCCAGCATTTCCCGGGCATTTTCAATTCCCGTTTCCAAGGGGGAGGGACTTTCCGCCATGGCCCCTTGCAGGGCGTGGGGAATGGCGATGCCCGCCACCTTGTCGTGGAGGAAGCGGGCATGGCGTTCCGATACCAGGGGAAGGATGCCCATGAGCTTGGGCACGGGGATGTGCTCCATGGCACGGGCCAGGACCTCAGCCGTTTCCAGGTCGTAGACCGGCTGGGTGACGATGAACTGGGCCCCGGCCGCCGCCTTTTTTTCCAGTCGCCGCACCTCGGCCTCCAAACCGTTCACCTCGGGGCGAAAATCCAGGACCACCCCGGTGCTAAGGTCCGAATTCCGGGCCAGTTCCACCAATTCAAAAACAGAGAGATCGGCCACGGGGGCACACCGGGCCGGTCGATGGGCCGGAGCCGGGTCTCCGGTGACGGCAATGACCGTATCAATGCCCATGGCCTTGGCCCCCCAGAGTTCGGCCTGGAGGCCCAGCCGGTTTTGGTCCCGCACCGTGAGGTGGAGGATGGCGGGTTTGCCCGTGTGGCTGGAAAGGCAATGGCAAAAGGCCATGGCCGACATCCTGGGGTTGGCCACGGGGTTGGCCGCCACGCTGAACCGGTCAAAGTCCAGGTGGGAAACGGTTTTTAATTTTTCCATGAGTTCGTCCGGGGTGCCGCCGGCCGGGGGGACCACTTCCACGGTTACGGTAAAGGTCCGGGCGGAGGGGAATGGGGTGGGCATGGGTTTCATCCTTTCCAGAAAAGCCGGGTTGTCGCATATTGCGAATCCAATGTGAAAACAAGGCGAAATACATTTTTTTTTATCGTGATTTTTTCTTGATGTAAAGGATGGTGGATGATATCGTCACAAAAGTGAAATTACCTTTCTCGATTTGATATTCCATTGAATTTATTGCAATGACTTGATCTCCATTCTCCTTCGGGTTTCAGACTCATTCACTGGGTTCCAAAGACGAATCACCTGTATCTTGAGGTGAGCCATTCCTAATATAAGGCAAGGAGGTCTTCAGTGGGGGGTAGCTATAGTCAGCGACTCATCTTGGTGTCCATTGTCCTATTGGCGGCGGCCGGGGCCGGTCTTCTCGTGAAGATGCTGTTGACCCCGTCCTCCTTTGGTATCTATGGCCCCTACCGGGCCGATGCCATCATTGAATCGGCATCCGTTCCCATCCGCCACGGCACAACCGCATCCTGCGCCCAGTGCCATGCCTGGGAAGCCGATGCCCATTACATGGGGCTGCACAAGTCCATCTCCTGCGAGTTCTGCCACGGTACCCTGGGGGACCATGTGGCCGATGGGAAAAAGATCGCCGTGCTTCCCGTTAAAACCGGGGAGGAAATCACCACCCTCTGCCTGCGGTGTCACAACACCGAAATCAAGGCCCGGGACGAGGCCGTCATTAAAACCGTGGCCCTGCCCCAGCACCTCACCGACCAGAAGGTTAAGCCCACGCATACCTGTAACCAATGCCACTATGTCCATGCCCCCATGAAGTTCATTGAACGGGCCCGAAAAGTCACTGGAGAGGAGGAGGAAATCCTATGAAACGACGGACCTTTATCAAGAACGTCCTCAACGGCACCATCGCCGGATCCCTCTACCTGGTATTTCCCCTGAGCGCCCAGGCCGTCGGGGTCCAGACCTCGGGGCCGGGCTCGGGACCCATTCCCGAGCAGATCCCCGGGATCCGGGATAGGGATTACGACCTCCTGGACCAGGATTTCGCCTTCATCGTGGACATTACCCGCTGCATCGGCTGCGGCTCCTGCTGTGTGGCCGACAAACAGGAGTACAATGTGCCCGACGGCAATTATCGCACCTGGGTGGAGCGGTATGTGAAAGGTTTTTCCGATAAAATCTACGTGGATTCCCCCAACGGGGGGCTGGATGGTTACCAGACCCCGCGCATGGACATTGAGGAACCCATCCGGGACACCTTTTTTGTCCCCAAACTCTGCAACATGTGCCAGGAAGCCCCCTGTGTCCAGGTCTGCCCCGTGGGGGCCACCTTCCTTTCCCCGGACGGCTTTGTCCTGGTGGATGAAAAACGCTGCGTGGGCTGCGCCTATTGCATCCAAGCCTGCCCCTATTCCGTCCGTTTCATCAACCCCAATTCCCGGGTGGTGGAAAAATGCAGCTGGTGTTACCACCGTATCCGCAAGGGGCTGTTGCCCGCCTGTGTGGACGTTTGTCCCACAGGGGCACGGAAATTTGGCAACCTCAAGGATGAAAATTCCGAGGTTTACCAGATCCTCAAGGGTCCCGGGGTGCTCACGGTGTTGAAAAAGGAAATGGGCACCTGGCCGGCCCTCTATTACAAAGGCGCCAGAAGGGAGGTGATCTAATGGAATATCTGGTCTCCAACTATGTGTTTCCCAACGATCTCCACGTTCACTGGAGCATGATGATTGTCCTCTATCCCTATATCACCGGGCTGGTGG
>JAKSBM010000607.1 GCA_022361135.1 Desulfobacterales bacterium
CCTTCCACACGGAATCCGGCCTTGAGCCCCCCCAGGACCATGATGTCCCCCACAAAATCCAGATGGCCGGTCTGGTAATCCACATCGCCACTGACCTTGAACACCGGTGTCACCGACACCTGCCCGGACCAATCCAAATAAGGAAACCCCGGGGTTTCTCCATGGATTTCCAACCCATCCCCGCCAAAGCGGGTCCCGGTTCCGCAATCAAAGGGAATATCCTTCACCGGAGAGGGTTCAATGGCGTCACCGAAAATATTCTGCCCCGCCTCGGGGAGGACCATGGGAATTTTCCGGGCCAGGAGCACGCCCTTTTCCACCCAGGGCACGGTACCCCGGCTTCTAAAGTCCATATTCCCCTCTTCATCCTTATTCCCCACCTTCAAATGATCGGTCTCAAAGAAGTACTCCACCCGGGCATGGCGTCCGGCCACGGGTTTCCGCCCCCGGGCCACCTTGAACCCCTTCTTGCCCAATGCGGAGGAACGAATGAACCCCTGGATCAGGGCCTCCTTCACCAGGCCGTGGACAATTTTATAATCCGCAAGGATATCCATGATTTCAAGGGGGGAAATATCCGGAGAAAAGGATTCTGATTTTCTCAGGTAGGCATTCATACCTTCCCGGTCCACCTCCAGAATCATCCCCCCGGAAATCTCCTGGGAATTGGCAAATCCCTTGGCCGGCACCGGGGGGGACTGGGGGGACACGGCGACGGGTTCGGCTTTTTTTTCCTCCCCCGACGCCATGGTTTTGGAGACTTCTTCCAGCTGGGCCGGGGTCAGACTCCCATCGGCCTGGAGAAGATCACCAATGAATTGGGGGGATTTATGCCCCGATGCCGAGGTCTTCTGGAGTTGAAGTATTTTTTCTAGTTTTTCCCGATCCAGGTATCCCTTTTCAACGGCAATTTCACCGAAGCGGGTATTGCGCCGAATCATGCGCAGAATCTGGAGCGTGGCCACCAATGCCTTGAGGTCTCCGTCGGTGATCAGGGACTTGTCCCGGAAATAGGCAATGAGTGCTTTTTCATAACGGGGGGCATCCCGGCAGGCGGCCTGGGCCCGTCGGCACTCGTCCTTGGAGATTAAATTTTTTTGTAAGGCAATTTTTTCCAGCATTGGAACCCCCTGCCACCTAAGGCATTTCGTGGTCCTTTTAAGGGAAAGGATGAAAATATGCTACCACAGGATTTCACACATTGTAAATGTTCTGGATCATTCCTTTTCCTGGTTTTCCGTAAAACTTAAGTAAAAATCACCCCCATTTCCCCCCTTTTCACGGGGTCGGGTTATAAATGGCCCGGCCGTTGATTAAGGAATTTCTTTACGAAAGATGATTTTTACACTATAGCGTGTTGAATTGCATGCTCACACTCTAACAGGAGGGCCCATGTACTTTAAGGATTATGACAGTTTCCACGAAATGCTCCGTGAAACCGTTGACCAGCATCCCCAGCGTCAAGCCTATCGATGGTTCGACGACAAAGGTTCCCCCACCTCCATCTCCTGGGAGACCTTTTACGGCCGGATGAAGGCCGTTTCCAAAAGCCTCATGGCCCTGGGCGTGGAGCGGGGCGATAAGATCAACATCCTCAGTTACACCTGCTTCCAATGGGTCCTCACAGACTTTGCAGCCATGAGTGTGGGGGTGGGCACCGTGGGCATTTACCAATCCAACCTGGCCGTGGACTGTGAATATATCATCAACCATTCCGATGGCGTTCTGGTCTTTGCCGAAGACCAGGAGCAATTGGACAAGTTGTTCAGTGTCCGTGAAAATATCCCCGACATCCGCAAAGTCATCCTATTCAACGGCCACTCCGACGAAGATTGGGTCATTTCCTTTGACGAATTCATGGAATTGGGTACCCATATCCCGGACAATGAGTTTGAAAAACGGACCGCCCAGGTCCGGCCCGGGGATTTGGCCGGCATTGTTTACACATCGGGCACCACGGGAATTCCAAAGGGAGTCATTCTCAGCCACGACAACGTCACCTATACCTGCCAGTCGGTCTACCAATGCGCCAAATTCTACGATGACGATGAAATGTTCATCTTCCTGCCCCTGGCCCACGTCTTTGCCCGAACCTGCTGTTACACCGCCGTGAAAACCGGCAGCCGAACCACCTTTGCCCGGAGCATGAAAACCGTCATGGACGACTTTGCCCTGGCCGGCCCCAACTGGTTTATTTCCGTCCCCCGGGTATTTGAAAAGATACACACCAAAATCATCGCCGGGGTGGAAGCCAAGGGGGGCATCACCCAGAAACTTTTCAACTGGGCCTGCGACACGGGCAATCAGGTCAGCCGATACAAGGTGGAAAAAAAAGAAGTTCCCTGGCTTCTGGCACTGAAATACAAGCTGGCCTTTAAATTGATCTTCTCCAAAATCCACAAGGCCCTGGGCGGCCAGGTACGCTGGTGCATCTCCGGAGCCGCCCCCTTGAATCCAGACATTGCCCGCTTCTTCCATGCCGCCGACATCCTGATCCTGGAGGGCATCGGCATGACCGAAAACACCTCCTTTTCCAACGTGAACCGTCCCCACGACTACAATTTCGGCGTGGTGGGCCCCCCCGGCGTGGGGGTGGAACATTCCATTGCCGATGACGGGGAAGTCCTCATCAAGGGACGAAACGTCATGGAGGGGTATTATAAGATGCCCCAGGAAAGCGCCGATGTTTTCACCCCGGACGGCTGGCTGAAAACCGGCGACCTGGGATCCATAGATGAAAACGGTGTCTTGAAGATTACGGGGCGGAAAAAGGAAATCATCATCACCGCCGGAGGGAAAAACATTGCCCCGGCCCATGTGGAAGGTATTCTCAGCACCTCAAAATACATCAACCAGATCTGTGTGGTGGGGGATCAACGCAAATACCTGGTGGCCCTCATGAGCCTGGACATGGAGAACATCCATGATTTTGCCCGGGAAAAGGGCATCCCCCTTCTGGAGGAGGCGGAAATGATCCACCACCCGGAAATCAAAGCCCTCATGGATCGGGTGGTGGGGGAAAAGAACAAGGAACTCCCCTCCTACGAAACCATTAAAAAAATCATCCTGGTACCGGAATTCACCATTGATAATAATATGATGACACCCACCTTCAAACTGAAGAAAAACATCATCATCAAAAATTACGAAGCCAGTATCGACGAGCTTTATATCTAATGCACCGGGGAAGGGCGATTCGCCCTTCCCCATCCCTTCCTATACCCGGAACCGGCCAAGCATCCCGGTCAATTTTTCAGACAACTCCGACAAGACCTCTGCCCGCGCCTTGACCTGGCTGCTGGACTGGGTCATCTGGTTGGAGGACTCTGTGACCTGGGTGATTTCCTCGGAGACCCCCTGGGAGGCAATGGAACTCTGGGAAACGTTTTCATTGACCTCGGAAATCCCCTGGGAAGCCTGAATCACATTGTCGACAATTTCGCTGGTGGTCACGGATTGCTCCTCAAGGGCTTCGGCAATGGTGGCCACAATGTCATTGACCTGGCCCACCACCTTGGCCACACCGGAAATTTCCGAAATGGTGGCATCGGTGGAGGTCTGAATGCCGGTGATCTGCTCCTTGATCTCGTTGGATGCATCGGCGGTTTGGCTGGCCAGATCCTTGATTTCGTTGGCCACAACGGCAAATCCCTTGCCGGCTTCCCCGGCCCGGGCCGCCTCAATGGTGGCGTTGAGGGCCAAGAGGTTCACCTGGTTGGAAATATCGGTGATGGTTTCCACCACCGTGAAAATCTTACTGGCGGTCATACCCAGTTCATCCACCTTGCCCGAGGCATGCTCGGTCTTGCCCACGGCCTTCCGGGTGTGCTCCGGGCGGTTTCCGTATTGTGGGCAATTTCATCAATGGTGGACCGCATCTGCTGGGCCGAGGAGGACACCGTGTTTATATTTGTGGAGGCCTGCTCCATGGCCGCAGCCATGGAATTCATGTTGGCCGACATCTCTTCGGAGGCAGCGGCCACGGAATTGGCCCGTTCCGAAGTATCCATCACTCCCGCATTCATCTGCTCGGAAATCTCGGCCAGGGAGGAGGAAGAATCATTCAAATGGCCGGTCTCCGACTGAACACCCGAAATCATCTCCTGCATGCGCTGGATAAACAGATTAAACCAATGGGCCAACTCCTGGGTCTCATCCCCGGACTGGTGCTGGATACGCCGGGTCAAATCCCCTTCGCCCTGGGCAATGTCCCGGAGCATGTCAATGATTTTCCGAATGGGCCCGACCACGCCCTTGGCAATGAAAAAATAGGATGCCAGAAGGGCCACAAGGATCACACAGGAAACCACGGCCACATTTTCCAGAATAGCCATGGACATATTGTCGTTGACCATTTCCCGCTGGGTGGCCACGGCCGCTTCGATCTCATCGGTGTAGACCCCGGTGCCGATGTACCAGTCCCAATCCGCCAGTTTGCGAACAAAGGAGAGTTTGGGCAGGGCTTCGGTTCCCCCGGCCCGGGGGAAGAAGTACTCCGTAAATCCCCCCTGGGGGCTGGCATCCCCGGCCTGGATAAAAGCCTGGACATAGAGGTTGCCCTTGGCATCCTTGGCATTGTAAAAATTCTTGCCCACCATCTGGTCATCTTCGGGCATGAGCACACAATTGCCCTTGGAATCAAATATGAAAAAGAAACCGGCATTGTCGGCCCCGTAGCGGATGGAGCCGATGGTGGTCAACACCCCTTGCTGGAGGTCGTATTCCATGGATTCCAAGTAGCTGCCTCCGCCAATGACCCAGCCCCAGGGTTCAAACAATTTCACATAGGAAATCTTATCCACGGGCTTTTCAAACCCGGGACGGGGCCATTTATAATCCACAAATCCGGCACCGCTCTTTGCCACCACCTCATTCATTTCCTTAAAAAGCCGCTTGCCGTCGGGATCCTTCATGTCCAGGACATATTTCCCATTGAGCTTGGGTTTGATGGGGTGCAGGACCATGTTGCCCCCAAGGTCATGGATCCAGAAATAGCCCTTCCCCGTTTCCCCCCAGCGCATGGCATTGATGATCTCCAGGGATTTGGCCCGGGCATCTTCGGGATCGGCCCCTCCGGCCAAGGCACCCTGGAACACCGAGGAGGCCTGATCCACAACCGCCTTGACCTGGTTGCCGTAATCCGCCCGCAGACGGGCCTTATCCCGGGAGAGTTCCAGCCGTTCCATACCGATGGTATAGGCGGAATTCACCAGGTCCCGAATCTTGTTCTGTTTTTCATTGCGTACACCGCTGCGGTAATCGGACATGGTCTCGGATTCCACATTCTGCAAGGTAATGATGCAGAAAAAGAGGGAGGCTCCCCCCACCATGAGTAAGGCAATGACAATCAAAATGTTAACCTTGGAGCCGATGGTAAGCTTCATTCCATTCCTCCTTAGGATTAAGAAATAGAGTGGCTGACGCCGGAGAGGCCATCAAGAATTCATTGTGGTTTCAATGGCTTTGACATCAGGTTAACATAGCTTCACCGGGGATGCAAAGCCATGGTAACCCCCGGCATTTCATCGCATTTGAAATTTCCCATTATGGACTTATCATTTGGGGGTATTTCAGGTATGATGCCCCCCAAAGACAGATCAAAGACGGAGGTAAGAAGATGAAGATTGCATTCCCCATTAAAGAAGACAAGGGACTGGAAAGCCCCCTGAACCCCCATTTTGGCACCGCCAAGGATTTTCTGATTGTGGACCTTGAAACCCGGGAAGTGGAACGGGTGGAAAATCAGAAACTCAAGGATGGAGGTTCCAGCTGTAAAACCGGTGTATTCGACAAAACGACGACGGTCAATGCCGTGGTCACCCAATGCATTGGGGATGGCTCCCTGCGCAATTTGAACAAGGCCGACATCACCGTATATGCGTCCCAGGGAGAAACCGTGGCCCAGAACCTGGACCACATGGATGAAAAGACCCTGAAACTCTTCCACATTTTTGACCTCTGCCAGGGCAAAAAGAACAAAAAAGAAGGGGGCTGCGGCCACCATCATTAATCGCCCGGAAAGCTGACCCAGCAGAAGAGTTGTGCGCGCCCCGCCGGGGCTGAGGAGGAATGATGGATTCACCCGAAGAAAACGCCTATTTGTATCAGCTTTACACCCAGACCCAGGGGGATATGGACGCCCAGGTTTCCATGTATACGTTGGGAGAATCCCTGGGGCTGGATAAAACCCAATCCGGCAGCCTGGCCGAATCCCTGTTCATCCAAGGGCTGGCCGAGTTGAAAACCCTGTCCGGCGGCATTGCCATCACCCGGGCAGGACTCTCGGCCCTGGACGTGGTCCCGGAAACCCCGAAGCTGCCCGGCCTGGGCAATGCCAGGGAATTGGATGAATCCCTCCGCCATGCCTGCGAGACCCTCTCCGGGGAGATCAAATCCGCCCTTTCGCAGCTCCCCGGCAACTACGAAAACCTGGAAATCCAGGTGATCCACCTGAAAACCCTGGAAGTCCAGCTCCTGTCCCCGACCCCGGCCGTCCCGGTAATCCGGGAAATTTTCCGCGCCCTGGGCCAAAACCTGGACGCCCCCGCCACCCAGGAAATATCCCAAAAAATCCACCAATTCATCGCACCCTGACACCGGAGGAATCCCATGTCCCAGACCTATACCATCCACCCCATGGCCATGGGGAGCAAAGTCTTTGACAAGAGCATGATGACCTATCAATACGGCCAGGGTCAATCATACACCATTCCCATCCTCACCTGGCTCATCAAGGGGGGTGAGCAGAACATTCTGGTGGACACCGGGGAAATGCACCCCATCCAATCCCCGGACCGGGAGGCGGCCATCCAGGGCAAAATCTACACCTTTGAGCAGGGGCTGGCCCGCCACGGTCTGACCCCGGCAGACATGGACATTGTCATTCACACCCATTTACACATGGACCATTGTGAAAATGACCACAAGTGCGAAAATGCCCGATTTTACATCCACCAAGCCGAACTCGAGGCCGTCCGGGATCCCCATCCCCTGGACTACCGCTACCTGGAAGATTACATCGAGGAGATTGAAGAACGGGGGCAGATCCGGGTGGTGGACCGGGACCGGGAAATCCTGCCCGGCATCCGGGTGAAGCACACCCCGGCACATACCCGGGGCGGTCTCTCCGTTCTCATCGACACCCCCAAGGGCAGAGCCGCCATCACCGGCTTTTGCATCATCCATGAAAACTATGATCCCCCGCCGGAAATCCGGGGCATGGAAATGGAACTCATTCCACCGGGCACCCATGTGGATGTGCATGGGGCCTACGACATCATGGAAGCCCTGAAAAGGGAGGTCGACATTCTCCTGCCCCTGCACGAACCCCGGTTTGCAGCCGAACCCGTCATTGGAAAATGAACCGAAAATGACTTGTGCAACCGCCTGCCATCTATGGAAAAAGCCCCATGGGACGGACGTCTCAGGATATTCAAGTGGACAAAGAAATTGACATTAAAAAAAGAACTTTTATATAACCAAGCAGGCAAACCATAAAGAAAGCTGAGGTTGCATGGGTCGTAAAAGCATATCACACATCCGGAAACCAGAAATCCTTTTGCACACCTATAAAGTGGTCGAAGACGAAGGATTCATGGGCATGACCATTGGTAAAATTGCCAACCGCATGGGGGTCAACTCCGGTCTTCTCATCCACTATTTTAAAAGCAAAGAAGGGCTGATCATGGAGATGGTGGATTATCTCTTTGAAATCTCCATGACCGCATACCAGCAGGAGCTAGAAAAGCACACCGATCCCCGGGATCGCTTTGAAGCCATGATCGGCATCATGTTCGACACCACCGGAAAGGGCCCCCAGCGGGGGGCGGTGTTCTGGAGTTGCTATGCCATGGGGTTCCGGAACCAGGGCATCCGGGAACGAATCCTCAATATCCAGAAAAAATTTCTGGAATTCGGCATGGCCGAAATCCAGCTCTGGGAAGAAAGCGGCCTGGTCCAGGTCCCGGACAAGGAAAAGGCCATGGCCACCATCATGGGTCTGTCCGAAGGCTTCGGCATCATCCGGGATTCAGTCAAGGATCTGGACTCCCTGGAGGAAATTGCCGCATCCATGAAGGAATCCGCCCTCAAAGCCCTTGGGCTGAGCTGTTTCCGGGACCGCCCCAGCCTATAACAAAAGGGCAACGGAGAGGGAGACAAAGGAAGCCAGGGTGGACACCATGATGGCCACCGATGCCAGACGGGTATCGGAATTCAACTGCCCGCACAGGACGTACATGGCCGTGGATGTGGGCAGGCAAAAGAAAATCATCCCCACCTTAAAGGGAATTCCGCCCACCTGGAAGCCTTTCAGGAAAAGATACCCCACCAGGGGAAGCAGCACCAGCTTCAACAGGGTGGACCAGAACAGGGCAGGGCCATATTCCCCAATCCCATCAAATTTTAAATTCCCGCCAATGGACAAGAGGGCCAGGGGCAGGGTGATGGAACTCATCAGGGCAAAGGTATTGTTCACAAATACGGGAATTCCCCAGCCCCGATGGGAATAGATCAAACCCAGGGCACAGGCGATGATCAAGGGGTTGGAAACCAAAGCCTTTACAAAGAACCCCACCTTTTCCCGGACATTCATATCCCGCCCCGAATACCAAATCAAAACCGACACCGACAACACGTTGAGCAGGGGGATGACAATGCCCACCAGCACCCCGAAATGACGCACCCCTTCGGCCCCCAGCACATGGAGGATCAAGGCCATGCCGATGTAAGTATTGAACCGGAATCCGGCCTGGGCAAAGGCCCCGGCCTGGAAGACGGGAATTTTCCGCCATTGGATCACGGCCAGGGTGAGCCCGAAGATCAAAAGTAAGGCCCCCACGGCAGCCATGCAAAGACCACCGCTGACCCCGCTTCCCGGATGGGCCCCGCCGATTTTCCAAAAAAGCATCACAGGAAAGAAAAAATAATAAACCAGCCGGTCTGCGGTGCGTAAAAAATCCTCACCGATCAAACCGGACCGGCGCAACAGCGTGCCGGTGAACAGCAGGGCAAAGAGGGGAAAAATGGTGTTTAAAACAATCATGGTTTCGGATCCATTCCATCTTTAGATTGGCATAGCTCACTATAAAACCTGTCTATACACCCAATGATGCCCCCCTTTCAACACATCGCCGTCGGTTTTATCGCCATTAAAATCACCCCATTGACTGCCAGGGGTCATTGCGCTATATTATCTGATTTGGAAGTTTTGAACTTAAAAGGCAATTACATACAAGAATGAACACCCCGCTAAATGTGTCGTCCCTGAGGCAACAGGTCTATGATTATTTGAGGACCGAAATGCTCAATGGCGAATTGACACCGGGTTCCACCATCAATCTGGCACAGATCGCCCAACGGTTGGGAATCAGCAAAACCCCCTTGAGGGATGCCCTGATTCACCTGGAACTGGAAGGCTTTGTCACCATCCTGCCCCGACGCGGTGTACGGGTCAACACCCTGGAGCTGACGGATGTGGAATATGCCTATGATGCCGTGGGAGTCGTTGAAGCGGCCATTGTTACCGATTGCTTTGAAAAGATTCAAGATCACCACATTGCGGAGCTCAAATCCCTCAACGCAAAAATGATTCACGACATTCAGCACAATGACTTCTCACATCTGTTTCAGACAAATTTAGCCTTTCACAATGTCTTTGTTGAACTGTCCGACAATCCGCTGTTAAAGGATTTTATACATCCCATTAAGTACAGACTCTATGATTTCCAAGGACACCACTACATTCCGGATTGGGAGCTGAGAAACTGCCATGAGCATGAACAATTCATCCAAGCACTGGAAGAAAAAGATGCCCGAAAAGCCGCCGGAATCATGAAGGATGTCCATTGGTCCTATCAAGTCCAACAACAATTTATCAAACAATTTTACGCCATGACCGAATCCCGGTAGTCCAACGGGATTACCCTTTCAGTCACAAGGCATTTTTGAGGTTACCATGAACATTTTGGTCATCAACACAGGTAGTTCTTCTTTAAAATATCAACTTCTGGATATGGACAAACAGGTTGCCCTGGCGGGCGGTGTTGTTGAACGTATCGGAGAAGCCGAAGGCGTGCTGACCCACAAGGTCTACACCGAAGAACCCGTGCGCAAAGAAAAATTCACCCAGCCCATCCCCACCCACAGGGAAGCCATGCTCCTGGTGGCGGATCAAATCACCGACGCCATTGATGCCGTGGGTCACCGGGTGGTTCAGGGCGGAGAAGCCTTCAAGGAAGCCATCCTCATCGACGATGAAGTGAAAAAAGCCATCGAAGAATACAATCCCCTGGCCCCCCTGCACAACCCGGCCAACATCATCGGCATTGAAGTGGCCGAAGAACTCTTCCCGGGAAAACCCCAGGTGGCGGTATTCGACACCAACTTCCACCAGACCCTGCCGGAAAAGGCATTCCTCTATGCCCTGCCCGAAAAGTTCTACAGCGAACACAAGGTCAGAAAATACGGTTTCCACGGCACCTCCCACAAATATGTGGCCGCCCGCACCGCAGAACTCATGGGCAAACCCATTGAAGATCTGAAACTCATCACCCTCCACCTGGGCAATGGCTGTTCCATCTGTGCCGTTGACGGCGGCAAGTGCATGGACACCACCATGGGCATGACCCCCCTGGCGGGCGTAATGATGGGCACCCGTGCCGGTGATGTGGATCCGGCCATCTTCGGCTACCTCCTCAAGGAAACCGGCCTCACCGCCCAGGAAATCGACGACGTCCTCAACAAACAGAGCGGTTTCAAGGGCATGTGCGGCTACAGCGACCTGCGCGATGTCCATGCCCAGGCCGAACAGGGCAATGAAAACGCCACCCTGGCCGTTGAAATGTTCTGCTACCAGGTCATGAAGTACGTGGGCGCCTACGTGGCCGTCATGGGCGGCGTGGACGGCCTGACCTTCACCGCCGGCCTGGGTGAAAAGGACGAAATCATCCGGGGCAAGGTCATCAAAAGCCTGGCTTACCTGGGCATCGAGCTCAACGAAGAAGCCAACCTGCTTCGCACCGATGATCCCCGTGCCATCCACACCGAAGGCTCCAAGGTCCAGGCCTGGGTCGTTCCCACCAACGAGGAACTCCAGATCGCCCTGGAAACCCTGGACGTTCTGCCCTAACCCGAACACCCATGGCAATTTGCCCCAAGGGCTTGGGCTGATGATATCAAAGCGAATCCCGCCCTTTCTCCGGTGAATCCACCGGGGTAAATTGTCCCCCTTGGGGCTGATCCATTTTTCCAATTTATTGGATCCATGGAAAAACCGCCG
>JAKSBM010000923.1 GCA_022361135.1 Desulfobacterales bacterium
CATCCATGTTGGCGGTTTTGTGTTTTAGATTGTTATAGGCCCCGGTGTAATAATCCCATCCCGTGTAAAACTGGACCGGGGTGGCCAGGGCAAAAAAGAGCCAATTCACCCAGGTGGCGTGGGACCAATTCCCCACGAGGCCGAAATCCCTGCCCATGCTCAGGAAGAAGAGGGGGAGGGCAAAGAGGGCACCCCAGACGAATTTGTTTTGCTGGCCTTTGATTTCCCGGCTCCTGGCAATTTCTTCGGCCTGGGACGGATCCTGGTCTTCGTCCGGGGGAACCAGGTCAAAGCCCAGGCCCTGGACGGTGGTTTGGATGTCCTCCAGGGAGACCATGGCTGAGATATAACGGATCCGAAGGTGTTCCGAGGCGAAATTCACCCGGGCCTCCACCACCCCGTCCAGGCTTTTGTTCAGGGTGTTTTGTATATTGTTGGCACAATTGACACAGCTCATTCCGGTGACCGGCAGGTCCATTTCCGCCAGGGCCACCCCAAAGCCCAGTTCCTGGATGGGGGCAATGAGGTCCGGGGGGGATATCTCCTTTTCATTGAAACGGATTTGGGCATTTTCCGAGGCAAAGTTGACCTGGGCCTGGTCCACGCCGTCCAGTTTTTCCAGGGTCCGGGTGATGTTGGCTGCGCAGTTCGCACAGCTCATGCCCGTGATGGGAAGGGTGATGGATTTTTGGGTCATGGTGGTATCCTTGAAGTATATGGGTCGCGTTTGATTTATAGTATTGTGCGCGCTTTCTTGTTTGTTTTGCCTAACATAAACCCGATTTGGGGTTTTGCAAAGGAATATCTGTCAATGGCTGATAAAGGGGAGGTTCCACACGGCCATTCCGATGCCTGGAATGGGGTGGAAGGGAGAAAAGGGAATGGCAGAATCGGATGGATGAATTTCGTATGTCGGTTAATTCACAGGGAAAGGCGTTTGGGGAGTCATTGTGCCCATGGTGGTGTCCATGAAATTTTCTAGGTAATTGGCATTCCAGAGTAATTTATGTATACTTCGATTTTTGTGACCGGTTCACGGCAGCTTATCTGGACCCCATTTTTTTGGGGGCTGCCCGTAATCGCCTTGGACAGTTTTTGGAATAGATCTTGTGAAGATTTTTGGAAAAATATTGTTCACCACCCTGCCCCTGGTCCTTTTTTCCCTGGTCCTGTTGGTGGGTGTTACCTTTCACTTTTCCCAAAAGGCATTGGTGGATCTGGGGGAAATCTGGCTGGACACCTGCCTGGCCGAGGCCGTGGGGGTGGTGGAAAGCCAGGAGAAAATGATCCATCAATATGGGCTGGGCCAGATTGCGGCCAGTCTGGTCAAGGCCAAGATGGATGCCTCCGTTGAAATCGGATCCCTGGAGGTGGGGCGACACGGATACATCTTTGTTGTGGACCGGGACGGGATCATGGTCCTCCATCCGGATAAATATCTGGTGAACACCGATGTGGCCCGTGAGGACTGGTTCCAATCCTTGCAACCCGACGGAGGGCGTCTTCTGGTGGATCTGGGCCATGGAGAAGTCCTGGCCCGCTACCTCTATTTTGCCCCCTGGAATTGGTATATCTTTGCCGCCGACCCCATCCAGGAGGTTTATGGGGAGGTGCGGCGGTTAAAGCCCATCCTCCTGGGGCTGAGTATCGGGGCGTCCATTATGATTTCCTTGGCCCTGATGCTGCTGACCCGGCGCCTTGTCAAGCCCTTGGGGGCCCTGGTCCACGGGGCCATGAAGATTGGGGGAGGGGATTTGGATACCCGCATCCAGGTGGAATCCCGGGATGAGTTCGGCCGGCTGGCCCTGGCATTTAACCGCATGGGGGGACGGCTCAAGGAGTCCCTTACCGAGCTGAAACATCGGGAGGTCTATTTCAGGGCTTTAATTGAAAATGCCGCTGATATGATCTGGATCTTGGACGGCCAGGGGCGGTACATCTATGTCAGCCCATCCACGGCCCGGATCCTGGGTCACAATCCCGATACATTGATCGGAACCTGTGTCTTTGATTATTCCCACCCGGAAGAGCAGGCCAACATGCGCCAGCGATTCAATGAGCGGGTGATGGGGGTGACGGAGATCTATCCGGTGGAACATCGCTTTCGCCACGGGGACGGATATTGGTGCAACCTGGAATCCAGCTCCAGTAATTTATTGGACCATCCCGGGGTGCGGGGATACGTGGTCAACTCTAGAAATATCACCAAGCGGAAGCGGGCAGAGCGCGCGCTGAAGCGGTCCCACCAGGAGATGGAGGCCCGGGTGGAGGCCCGGACTCGGGAGTTGGTTCTGTTGAACGAGGCCTTGAATTCCGAGGTGGAGGTGCGCCGGCAGAAGGAAGCGGAGCTGGAAACGGCCAACCGGGCCAAGGGGGAATTCCTGGCCAATATGAGCCACGAAATCCGGACGCCTTTGAATTCGGTGATTGGTTTTTCCCAGCTTTTGTCCACCATGGTCAAGGAGCCGGATCAGGTCTCCTATGTGGGCAATGTCCTGGGGGCGGGGAGAAATCTGCTGCGGCTTTTGAACGAGGTCTTGGACCTGTCCAAGATGGAGGCGGGGAAGCTGGCCATCACCCAGGTGCCCACCCGGCTTGCCGATGTCTTTGATGAGGTGGGGCAGATGTTCAAGGTCCAGATGGCGGAAAAATCCCTGGCCTTTATTTCCCGGGTTGAGGACGGGGTACCCGAGGATTTGATTTTGGATGACCTTCGCCTGAATCAGATGGTTACCAATCTGGTGGCCAATGCCGTTAAATTCACCCGGAAAGGGGCCATCACGGTTTCTGCGGAGGTGGATGATTCAACGCCGCCTTCCGATGACGGGCGTCTTAATATCATCATTTCCATCCGGGATACCGGGGTGGGGATTCCCGAGGATAAACGGGAATTGATTTTTGAATCCTTTCAACAGGAGTCCGCCGGTACCAGCCGGAAGTACGGGGGGACAGGGCTGGGCCTCTCCATCTGTCGCCATTTGGTGGAGCTCATGGGGGGATATATCTCCGTGGAGAGTGAGGTGAATGTGGGCAGTTGCTTCCGTATCCACCTGCCCGGGGTGGAAACGGGTCGAGGTGCCCATTTGCCCCAGCCTTCCCTGGGGGAGGGAATCGATTTGGCTACCCTGGCATTTTCCGGCCAACGGGTTTTGGTGGCCGACGACCAGGAGAGCATCCGTCTCATGATGCGGGAGTTTTTTGAGAAAATCGGGTTGGAGGTCCACGAGGCCGAAAGTGGGCGTCGGGCTTTGGAAATGGTGAAACTCTGCGGCCCGGAACTGATTTTTATGGATGCCAAAATGCCGGATTTGGATGGGATTTCAACGGCGCGGATGTTGAAAGAAGATCCGGAAACCGCAGCCATCCCCATTGTTCTGGTCACGGCCTCCACCCACTATGCCCTGCCCTCTGAAGGGGGATCTAAGCCCTATGTCCATTGCATGACAAAACCTGTGGATCTCAAGGAAATGGGCGGAATCCTCTGCCGTTACCTGGGCACGGCCATGCCTCCGGTGGAATCCATGGGCCAGGAAGAATATCCACTGGCCTATGTGTCGGAGATGCGCCTCTCGCCGGCCCTGGCCCAGGCCCTGGAACGCCGGATTTTTCCCCTGCTGCCCCGCATGGAAGAGGGAATGCGGGTCTCCCAGGTACGTTATCTTTCAAGGCAGGTGACGGAACTGGGGAGAAGCCATGGATGTGACGGCCTCATCCGACTGGGCCGGGAACTCCACCAATTTGTGGAAACCTTTGATATTGAAAAGATGCGTTTGTATGTCCGGGTGCTTCGGTCCTTGGTTTCCGGGTGACGGGTACTGGAGTCTTCTTTGAACGGGTGATCCGTCCCGTTTCTATTGTGAAAATGGGACGGATTTATGAGCGTGGGGGCTTCGCTTTTCGCTGCATGTCTTGCGGTGAATTTTCGATTAGGCGGATTTGGGGAAGACCAGGGAGCGGATCCAGCCCCAGAGGCTGTTTCCCTTGAGGAGGTCCTTTTCCGTATCGCTGAGGACTTGGTTCATTTTTTCCGTGTCCCCGTAGCGGTCCTTGCGGGTGACCATGGGGTGGTCCGGGTCCAGCTCCCGGATGACCCGGGCGGGGTTGCCTGCGGCAATGACGTTGGCTGGGATGTCCGAGGTGACCACGGCTCCGGCACCGATGATGCTGTTTTTTCCGATGGTGACGTCCTTGCACACAATGGCCGAATCCCCAATCCAGACATTTTCCTCCAGGACCACCCGGCCTTGGGGGTCCGGGAGCAGGGAGCGGTCGTAGATGCCGTGCCAGTCGGAATCGGTGATATAGGCATTGGATGCCAGCATGCAGGAGTCGCCGATGGTGATCTCGTGGGCGGCGGAGATGCGAACCCCGGGGGAGATCAAAACGTGGTCGCCAATGGTGATGCCGGGGATGTTGGCCTTGTCCGACCAAACCGTGAGCCGGGTCTTTTTATCGGAGCATCCCAGAAGGGTGATGTTGTGGCCGATGGAAACCGGCCTGCCAAAGACTTCAATGTGCCAGGGTTTGACAATGAATGGGTTTTCCCCCAGGGCCTTGAGTTTGGGCCGCAGGTAATGGGTGATGTGGAAGTGGAGGAGTTTGTACCAGGCCTGTTTTATATAGTA
>JAKSBM010001032.1 GCA_022361135.1 Desulfobacterales bacterium
GCATGGGCGGCAGATTGATCTCATTGAGGCCGCACCGGGGGCCGGAGGACATCCAGCGCAGGTCGTTGCAGATCTTGGAGATCTGCACCGCGGCCCGTTTCAGGGTGGCGGACATCTGGACAAAGGTGCCGGCATTCTGGGTGGCTTCCACCAGATTGGAGGCCCGTTTCAGGTCAAAGCCGGTGACCTGGGCCAGCTTCTCGGTGACCAGATCGGCATATCCGGGAGGGCTGTTGATCCCGGTGCCAATGGCCGTGGCCCCCATGTTGATGGAGAGCAGTTCCGATGCGGACCGTTCAATGGCGGCCCTGGCGCTGCCGATCATGGCCCCGTAGGCCCCGAACTCCTGGCCCAGGGTCATGGGCACGGCATCCTGGTTTTCCGTGCGGCCCATCTTAAGGACATCGCTGAACTCATCGGCCTTCTGCTCCAGGGCCTGCTTCAATTCTTCCATGGCCCGGACCAGGTTTTTCATGGAAAGGAGGACGGAAAGTTTCAATGCCGTGGGATAGGCATCGTTGGTGGACTGGGAGCAGTTGACATGGTCGTTGGGATGGAGGTATTTGTACTCCCCCTTGCGGTGGCCCATGATTTCCAGCCCCCGGTTGGCAATGACCTCGTTGGCATTCATATTGGTGGAGGTTCCGGCCCCGCCCTGGAACATGTCCACGGTGAAATTCTCCCGCAGCTTTCCCTCCAGGATTTCATCGCAGGCCGTACAAATGGCATCGGCCTGGGGGGGATCCAGGACACCCAACTCGCAATTGGCCAGGGCCGCCGCCTTTTTCACCATGGCCAACCCCTGGACCAGGTGATCGAAATTGGAAACCGGCACCCCGGAGATGGCAAAATTCTCCATGGCCCGCTGGGTCTGGACGCCGTAATAGACATGGTCGGACAGCTCCCGCTGCCCCAGTGAATCGTGCTCCACCCGGAACCCACTCATCACCGAGGGGGCTTCACCTGCGTGGTATAATTTGCTGGACAAGACCTTAAGGCGACGGTTGATGCCCACGGCGATGCGGCTGGCGATGCGATAGAACAGCTCGGGCCGGTTTTCCCGGAGTTCCTGGATCCGGTCACTTGAAATCTGCCAAACCACGGCCGGGGTGATGGCATAGGCGCCGTTGGAATGGGCGCCCCCTTCCAGGAAAGCCCCTTCACTGATGAGGGCCCCGGGGATCATCCGGGCCAGGTGGCGGGATGCCCCGTGGAGCCCCCGGACCAGCTGGATTTCCCCGTCCAGAATAATCCCGGCCCATTGCCGGGGATTGGACTCCTGGAAAAGCCAGGCATTGGCCGGATAGCTCACCTCCTCCCCCAGGGGAAGGAAATGGGTCAGATCGTCTTCGGTGATCCCGAAACCGGCGGCGGCTTCTTTAATCATACGTTTGGTAATAGTCATTTTAATTATTATTCTCCCGGGAAACCCAAGGGGGTTCCCTGCTTGAATATCCAACAGCGGATTTACATTGTTCATTGCCCGAAGATATCCAGGTCAGTATACGGGTTGGGGGGACTGCTGCGGGGATGATATCGATTCAGGGGATGGAATGTATGTTTTACCAAAATGGTCCGGCCCGAGGCAAGAAGATAATCCGGGACCTCCCATGATAATTGACGAAAAATACCCACAAATACACCCCATGGTCCTCCCATGGGGCGCAAATTCATCCCATGGAATATTCGGTCTGTCTCCTGCAATGGGAAAAAAATAACCCGAAAATCAAAAAAAATCACAAAAAGACTTGATTCTCCATTCCCGCATTGATATATACACCTCGTTTGTGCCGAAGTGGCGGAATTGGTAGACGCACTAGTTTCAGGGACTAGCGAGCGCACGCTTGTGGGAGTTCGAATCTCCCCTTCGGCACCAAACTTTAAATGATCCCGGAAGGTAACTTCCCGGGATTTTTTTTTGCCCGAACATCATCCACCCCCCTTTTCCGGGTCCGGGCAATTCCCCTGCCCAAACCACATCCCCGATTACATCCGCACCATTGAATTCCCAATTAACCCCGTCCATCTGCGTGTTATGGCAGTTCGACCCCATGTCATAGCGGTTCTCAAAAATATGTTCCGAAACCATGAATAAAGTTTGCGATTAATCGAAGTTATCCCATGTATGAAGCTAGGCCCCATTAAATGGAAACCAAATTTTAAGCTTGCTAGTCATACCTGGAGGATCAGGTGATGGCGAGGGAGGGAGATGGAGCGGGCATTAAGGTGCCCGGCAACTTCAGGATGAATGGCCGGACTCACGGACAGGCCTCCTGGGGACTCCGGGTGGACGCAAGATCCCCGCCACGGAAACGGGCTTTTGGGACCCAATGGAATCAACACATTGAAATGGAAAATTGGGAGAGATCCAGGCAGGATTCCCACTGGGGCAACCGGGGCTCGGGCCCCTGGATGCGAAGCCGGGGGGCATCCCCC